>JBGTIS010000213.1:0-2469 GCA_041745535.1 Cyclobacteriaceae bacterium
TGATTCAATGGCTCTTCTCCGACTTTGCGAAGGAATGTCAAATGTTCTTCATCCGGATGAATGCGTGGGGAATATTCCATCTCATTCGTACTTGTGAGCCGCTTTCTTTTTTTTGTCACCGGACTCAGCAACCAGATATCATTCTGAGTTTCATCTGAGGCCCGCATGCTTACCAGGATGTCGCCGGATGGAGTAAACCACGGCTGATTTGTATAACCACCCCTGTTGAAACCGCTTAAAAATTTCGCACCATATAAATGAAAATCCCCCTTCGATGATTTCTGCAGGTTGAACATATACAAATCATTTTCTCCGGGATTTTGAGAAAAGAGGTCTGAGATGCAAACAGAAAGCAGAAATGATAAAATTAGAGTCCGGGTCATCATACACGTTTATATAACGTGATAAACAAAATATTCCCGTCTTGTTTCATATTACCTCATTCCATTTTATAGGCTGATGTCATGACACGGTTCCAGTTGATGCCGTTGCTCATATTGCCATCCTTTGTGGAGAACCATATGAATAAAGGTTTTCCCACGATGTGATCATGCGGAACAAAGCCCCATGCGCGGGAGTCTTCTGAATTATGCCTGTTGTCCCCCATCGCCCAGAAATAATCCTGCTTGAATGTATAGGAAGTAGCCGGCTGGCCATTGATGATGTATTGGTTTCCTTTTTCTTCGTAATCATTGTTCTCGTACACGTCGATGACGCGCCTGTACAAGGCAATCGTTTCGGGTGTCAATGATACAGTAGCTCCTTTTTTCGGAATATAGATTGGACCATAATTATCTACCGACCATTTGAAGTGTTGCTCATCAAAAGGGAAAAGTCCTGAAGAATAAGGCGTCATGTCGAACGGTTCTATACGGATATCCGGGTCCATGCTCTTTAGTGCTTTGACTTGTTCCTGATCGAGATAATAAGGGACAATTTTATTTTGCGGTACTTTAATACCAAGTGCAGCCACCCGTTCCCAGTTAAGGTTTTTGGATTGGACCTGATACATAAACTGCAGGTGGTCTGGATTGACAGTAGCCACACCATTAATATATACTTGTTTATCTCTGATCTCAAGGCTGTCTCCGGCGATAGCGATGCAACGCTTGATATAATGATCCTTTTTATCGATCGGGCGTGTAATTAATTTGGCATTGCCTACATCGGCTGCTACATCTTTGTTGGTACGAACTTGTTGTGCAGTATATGAGCGAACAGGTGACAGATAAACGCTGTCCCCTACTGGCCAGTTAAATACAATGGGTTCATTGCGATCAATGGATTCTAACGCCGGAAGACGGAAATAAGGCAGCGATGGTTTTTCACTGTAGGATTCGGACCCGAAGAAAGGAATTGTATTATGTAGCAGTGGGAACATGGCTACCGTCATAGGTGTGCGTATTCCGTAATGTGCTTTGCTGACGAAAAGGAAATCACCTACTAATAAAGATCCTTCCATCGAAGGTGTGGGGATCTTGTAAGCTTCGAGTAAAAACATGCGGATAAATGCTGCTGCGAATACAGCAAAGACAATTGCTTCTGTCCACTCACGTATCGCGGATTTATGAAAAGGGCTAGACTTTAATTTTTCGAGCTGACGTGGCTTTTTCGTTTTAATCGCATCTGCTACCTGTCTTTTGTATTCTTCTTCACGCGGAATGACGGGACCGGCATAAACATCCTTTTTGTTTAAGGCGATCATTGTAAAAATAGCAGGTGCATAGATCACGGCCAGTGCGCTATGAACAAATCTGAATTTATTGAATGACCGGACCAGGTCGACGGCCATGCCACAATAGATAAAGATGTTGACGATCGGGAACAGCAGCCATAATGCATAGGCAGGCTTGCGGCCGATTATTTTGCACCATTCCACAAAGTTGACACCTGGTATCAATCCTTTCACGGCCGGGACATTCGCTTTGGGGAACAGGAGATACAAACTGATACTCAGCAGGATGTAGGAGATAATAAGGAAAATGAGAATGCTCACAGTTTGCAGGTTTTTTCTGTTTGTAAGAGCGTCAAAGATATATTAAATAGTATGCGGGCCTTGAGAAAAGCCCTTTGTTATCGACATATCATGCCTGATCATCCATAGAAAAAGGCAAAACCGACTACTTGTATCGGGGGCTTAATCCCGGTCTTCTTCGTCCAGGTCCTGCAACATTTTTCCTAGTGGATCACTGAATCCGATCTTTCCCTGCGTCAACTCTTTCGTCAGGACATCCAGGTCAGCTAGTGAATGCAGGACGATCTCTTTGAAAACCTGATATTCAGATTTAGGAATTTTATACGATTCAAGTAAGCGATCCATTCCCGGGACCGAATTTAAAATCTTTGTGAAATGATCATCATCAGTATCATTTGGCAATACTACAGTATTACTGTCAGCAAAGTAGGCACGTATGGCACCATATGGATCTTTATCCTTTCCCTTTTTAATTTTCTCCGGATGAGGAAATG
>JBGTIS010000214.1:0-20242 GCA_041745535.1 Cyclobacteriaceae bacterium
ACCTGTCTACAATAGATACCGCATACCCCAGACTTTTGGCTTCCCGCTTGATACCCAATGCGGTTACCACTACTTCTTCCAACGCTTTGTTGTCGAAATCCATGACTACATCTACTACAGACCGACCATTTACCGCTACCGTTTGGGTCACATAGCCAAGAAAATACCAGCGAGGCGTTATTGGGCACCTCAAGCACGTAATTTCCTTCCGCATTGGTTACAGTACCGGTAGTAGTACCGTCGATCTGAATATTTACGCCCGGAAGGCTTTCATTATCCGAATCAGTTACTTTGCCGGTAACTCTATTCTGGGCGAAGGCGTGGCTTTGCCATAGCACCAGCATCGATGCAAAAATAAAAATGAATCTTTTCATATTAGGACAATTTAGGGTTATAAAAAAGGTTAATAAAAGACTGAAACACACACTTTTTCAGTACCCGGCTTGTTAAAAAAAGGCTAAGCAATGAAGCGGTAAAATGGCAAAAATATCTCCTCAGCAGGCATGAAGTATGGCTCCTCAACGAAGCTTTTCTCTCTCCTGATTATTAAATAATTGTAGTATATAAATTATGGCCTGTCGGCTCTTATCAGGTGATTATAAATTTTACAGTACTTCTGTTACCAGTTATGAATAGCGCCATCCGGACTCCTCAGTATGGGATGGGGGAACTCCGTTTTTTCAGTTACTTCCATCACAAATGTTGCTTTTTTAGGATCAAACTTCACCCCTAATCCCGGCTCCGGATTCAGGTATAATTTTCCGTTTTCAAACCGAATAAAATCTTTGTTGAAATAATCGGGTCGCTCGGGCTCGCCCCCACCCAATTCCATCAGGCAACGGGCCGGGCTGCTCGCTCCTAACACATGCACCAAAGCTGCTGTTGACAGTGGGCCCGTAAAATGCGGGATCATGCCCACATAATGGGTTTCACAAATAGCAGCTATTTTCTGAAACTCGGTAATGCCTCCGGTATTGGGCAGCGTTACCCGCGTGTAATCTATCCACTGCTGCTCTATCATTTCATTGATGTCCCAGCGGTCGCCAAACTGCTCTCCTACCGCGATGGGTACCCGTGTCATGTCCCGTACCGATTTGTATACTTCCGGATTTTCGGAACGGATGATGTCTTCCACAAAATAAGGTTGTAAATTTTCCAGTGCCTCACATATTTTGATGGCTTCGGGCCGGTCGAACCGGGTATGTAAATCAATAGCCCAGTTGCCCGATCCACCTACCGCATCGTCTATTCTTTTGCAGAACGCTATGGTTTTGTTGGCATTCTCATAGAAATCAAAGGGTTCATCGCCATTTCCTCCGGTTGGCCCGATGCGGTAAGCCCGCAAACCCGCTTTGATGCAATCTCTGGCCCTTTGTTCTTCCGTTTCGGCTTTGGAAGCCCGGAATCCGGTAGCGTAACATTCTACATAGTCGCGGGTAGCACCACCCAGCAGGTCGTACACCGGCACATCCAGGGCCTTGCCCTTGATGTCCCACAAGGCCATTTCCAGGGCACCCAGTGCATGCAGTTTCTCCCGACCCGGCGGGTAAAACATGCCCCGGTACACATACTGCCAGAGATGTTCTATGCGAAACGGATCTTCCCCGATCAGCATCTGGGCACACTGCTCGATCATATCTTTGGACCCGCCTTCGCCAATGCCGATAATACCTGTATCTGTTTCAATTTCCACAATGCCGCGGGCCTGGTTAAAAAGAGGCTTGTTATAACCCGGCGCACTGTAATACCTGATTTTGGTAATTTTCATTTTAGAGGCAGCTGCCGCTTCCGTTTTCAACAAGGGCAAACCAACCATAGCCGCACATGAACCCAACAGTGATGATTGTATAAATTTCCTTCTGCGCATAAGTGATAATTTTAATAGCTATTTATGTATACTGTTTAATCGATTAAACAAACAGGCAAAATAAAGTCAGGATATAGGTATCTTTTTCGATTTTGAAGACGCTCTCACAATCAGTTTCGCGTCCATCAGAATTTGTCGCGTTTCCTCCTCCGGGTTTTTCATTTTTTTTACAAGAATTTCCACGGCTGTTTTGCCCAAAAGCTCTATGGGTTGCCGCAAATACGTGATCGGACAATAATAAAGATCAAATGCTTCAGCCTGCCCAAAGCTTACAATAGCCAGATCGTCAGGGACTTTTAAGCGCGACTGATTAATATATTTTAATCCGCTAATGGCCAATCCGTAGGTAGCGAAAATAACCGCGTTAACAGGAAATTCGGGTGATACCATGGCATCGATCGCTATTTTTACTTCCTTTTCGGTATTTTTAAATTTAACCTCTTGCAGCCAATGCTGATGAAAACTCAGATTCTGGTCGCCCAGCGCATCCAGGTATCCCTGTATCCGCTGTTTCATATGAAAAAGCTGTGACTGATAGGCGATCATGCCCACACGCTGATATCCATGCTTAATCAGATGCAGACCGGCATCATAAGATGCTTTATAATTATTGGTACAAACAAAATCGGTTTGTATCTCCGAAAAATGCCTGTCCAGCAATACAAACGGAATATTTTTCTCTTTTAAATAATGCACCTGCTTTTCAGAGTTTTCGGAGGAAACAATGATAAAACCATCGACCTGCCGGTTGATAAACACATTTAACAGATCCCACGATTTATCCGCGTTTTCATGGGAACTGCCAATAATTACCGTATAACCGTTTCTTTTTGCCTCGTCTTCCACAATCCAGGCAATGTTGGCAAAAAACGGATTTGAGATATCCGCGATAATTAGCCCGATGGTAAACGTTTTACCACTTCGCAGGCTTTTGGCCAGATAGTTAGGCTGATAATTCATTTCCTTGGCTATCTGCTTAATTTTAACGGCGATTTCCTTTCCAACCCGGCTTTCTTTTTCCTTTCCACTAAGCACGTATGAAACAAGCGCTGTAGAAACCTTTGCTTTAGAAGCTATATCTTTTAAAGAAACTTTCTTTTTATACATAGGTAAAGCCTTTGGTAAGGAGCGAAATCAAATATAAGTTTAATCGATTAAACAAAAAATATTCATCAATTTATTTTTAAACTTTTTTCATTGTGAACATAAAATACTTGCCCGTTTTTCTAATTTCACAATATGCTTTCTTTATTTTTATTTGTTCTTCAAAATGCCAGCAGTTCATTCAAAGGAGGGTGGTTGCTTAGATTCAGAAAACCATACCATTCAATATGGCATTTAGAGCGTGTTAGGAAATTTTCTATTCATTAAACATCAATACGCCAAATAACCATGGATATATTGGCTAGTGTCAAGAAGGATTGCGCGCTTTCCACAGTGCGTTCGTAATCTATCACCGTTCTGCGGAAGAAATTCAGCCAGGCAAACGTCCTTTCCACGACCCACCTTTTAGCTTCCACCGCGCGGCGGCCGCTACAAAGCCTTTCTGCCCTTCTTCTCGCGCTGCTACCTCAAAAGCAAGGTGCTTGTCTTCTACTGCTTGAGTGAAATAACCCCGGTACGACTTGTCAGCCATAATCTTCTTTAGGGTAGGCATGATCTGTTTACAGTCTTCTAATAAAGCCACTCCCCCTGGAGTTTTATGCCCTAAGCACTACAAAACCTTTTGAAAATCCGGAACTTGCCAAAAAATTATTTAGCGTATGACCAAAAATTCGGAGCGTTTTTTTATCATGCTGATAACAGTGAGGGAGAGAAATACCTTTTATACACTATTTCCGGCGTGCCCAAAGAAGCCTTCTCAAAGTTTCCCAATCCTCGTAACACCAAAATTTTTGGTCCTACTTTTTCCGGCACCCACACAGTTAGGTACGGAGACGTGACCCGGCAGCCTCATTTTGGCAAAAACGCGCCTTATCATGGAATGCCCGAAGGTCACTTGCCGGTTAAAAGCTACCTGGCTGTGCCTGTTATTTCTCCCAATACAAAAGCCGTAATAGGAGGTTTGTTCTTTGGTCATCCTGAACCTGACATATTTACAGAGGCTTCTGAGAAAATGGTGGAAGGTATTGCCGCCCAGGGGGCGATTGCTATGGAAAATGCCCGCCTCTTTGAAGAAAAAAATAGAACTGAGCAAAAACTCAGGGAAAGTGAAATGAAGTTTCGCGATATGGCTGATACGGTGCCGGTTATGATTTGGGTAACCGATCAGGAAGGTCAGTGTACGAATTTGAACAAGCAATGGTATGACTATACCGGGCAAACAGAAGCCACAGCATTAGGACAAAAATGGGCCAATGCCCTGCATCCGGACGATGTTGAAAAAACAATGCATACATTTTTAGAAGCAAGCAAAAGCCAAAAGGCTTTTAGTTTATCATTCAGACTGAAAAATAAAACCGGAAATTTTCGCTGGACGCTGGTAACCGGTTTTCCTAAATTTGATGGTGCCGGAAACTTCGAAGGAATTATCGGTGCCGTGGTAGATATCCACGAACGCAAAATGGCCGAAGAGGCACTGGACGAACAAAAACAACAGTACGAAAGTATATTTAACATCGTTAGATCAGGGCTACCGGAAAAACTTATTTTAATGAGCATAACCATCCTGTCCGCTTTGTTGGTACCGTACTGGATATTACGGAACAAACATTAAAACAGCAGGAACTGGAAGAAAAAAACCCGCGAACTCGAATTTGCTAACGAAGACCCGCGAAATTTTACCTATACCATTACCCATGATATCAAAAATCCGCTTTCCAATCTGTTAATGGCTTCCTCGCTTTCCCGGAGTTTTACTACCGTTGATGAGTACAGGCAAATTGTGGAACTGATGAACAAAAGCTCTGATAAAATTAATAATATTCTGGATGGGCTGTTGAAGGTAATCAGAGAAGAGAAAGCTATTAAGAAAGTGGAAGTGCTGGATATGGAAGAAATCATGGAAGAAATAAAAGCTGAACTTGCCGAAGAACTAACCAATAGTAAAGGTAAAATTATTACGCATATTCATAAAAAATACATCCACTATATCCGGGGGTATCTACAAAGTATTTTAAGAAATTTAATTGGCAACGCTATTAAATATCGGGCCCCGGAAAGGCCTCTGGTAATCTTAATTACAGTGCGGGAAAATGGAAATTTTACGGAGTTAGTTGTGGAAGATAATGGGTCTGGCATCGACCTGAGCCGGTATCGGAAAAATATGTTTCAGCGTTTCAAAAGATTTAACAATCATACCCCCGGTACTGGTATTGGTTTATTCATGATTAAAAGGATGATAGAAAAATATGGTGGCCATATTTCTGTAGAAAGCCAACCAGGCAAAGGAACTACTTTTGTTGTAAAACTTGCTACTATTAATGTGACAGTTGACAGGTACCAGACCGCATAAAATGTGTGTACCTTTTTTCTAATGCTACTTCCTTATTTATTCAATCTTTTTTTGACTCAATTACAAACAGTTATCGGGTTCGGGCCGCAAAACATACCTGATGAATAAAACTTAATTTTTCCATTACGTTTGGTGGAATCACAAAGGGGTATAAATCGTGGTGGCCCATGCTTCGGTTTAAACTGTTCATGGCATAGGTTAAAGGCAGCCAGAAACTCATAAGCGTTTCAAAATCTTCCAGGTAGTACGGATTAACATTTAAATCAGCCTCCAAACTGGGCGCTAAAGCTGCCGCTACCGGATGCACACTAAGGCCGAAAGCGTAAGCGGTTTCCAGTGTGTCAATAATATGGAGGTAATGTGCCCAGGTTTCTGCCCAATCTTCCCACGGATGCGTGCTGGCATAGGCACTGATATAATCCTGTGTCCAGTTTTCCGGTGCGCCCTGTTCATAGTGTAATTTCAGCGCTTCGCCATAGTCGGTGCGCTCGTCGCCAAACATGTGTCGAAACGCATCAATGTATTCAGAATTGGCAATGAGCCTGTCCCAGTAATAATGGCCCACTTCATGCCTGAAATGCCCTAATACAGTGCGATAGGGTTCATCCATCGCCCTGCGGGCCATTTCCCGTTCAATGTCATCAGCTTCCGCGATATTAATGGTGATCAGTCCCTGGGCATGCCCGGTAAGTATGCGTGGCGCGTTACCAGTGTTGATGTCGGCAAGAAAATCAAACGATAAACCTCGTTCCGGATCTTCTGTTTTACTTAACAATGGCAACCTCATACGCAATAAAGTATATACCAGCCGGTGTTTGGCTATTTCGATTATTTTCCACCGGAGGGTATATTCCGGTTTGCTAAGGTTGGGGATGGTACGGTTTAGTGAACAGGCTTCGCAAAAGGGATTTTCCTGTTCAGCAGGTACCAGCCAATTGCATACCCCATGATCGTGGTTGGCACAATACCGGTAAAGCACTGATTCGTTTTTGTACAAATAATACATCCCGTTCTCCAGTGCCAGCAGTGGATATAACTGTCTTTTTTCGGCCAGAAAGCCAAGGGGATACTGGCACTTTTCGCAAGTGTAGTTTTCAAAGTATATGAGTTGATCACAATGCTTACAGGAAAATAATTTCATAAACGCCGCGCGAAAAATTGGTAATACAACATAAAAAATGGCAGTGATAGCCAGAAAACATAAGCTAACAACCATATACTCCCTGAATAGTTTTTGAAATTTTAAGTTGCGAAATTATTTGTTGTAAATTACTTATAATCAGAAAGTTATATCATTATTTAAACCTGATTCTCAGTATTTTTAGTAGATTAACCGTAGTAACCAGTGCGATAGCGATGCTGAGGTAGCCGACAAACTGGATAATACTAACCAGGTGCCGGGCATCATGATACAGGTTTTTACCAACTTCCACCTGTATTTCCCGCAAGATATGCATGGTTCGCTGCAGGTTTTCAAAAGCCTGTAAACTTTGGTTAAGGTAAAGCTGTTCGGCAGCATCAGTTTGATGCTCTTTTAATAAATTAATAACTTGTTTTTCCAGTTGCTGATAAACCTGTATTTGTTCTTTGAACTTTTCCAATGCGCTGGTTTCATCGGTAGTAAGGTAAGTTTTGGCATATTTCATAATGGTCTGATCAATGTCCTGGTTGTTACGCTGTATCTGCCCGACCAATTCAGGAGCTTCGGCGTCATACATGTACATCATTTTTTCTACCAGGAACCGGTTGGTATACATTTCCTCCTGAATGTTTGACAAGTCGGCAGCGGGGATAAGCCGGTCTTCCAGCATCGACCTGAATGAATAAGATAGCCCCGACAAGTTTCTGGAAACAAGTATGATGATACCATTGAGTAGCACTAAAAGTACCAGAAACGACAACATAATCTTTTCCTGATTTGAAAGTTGCCAGATAAACTTCATGTGAGAATCTATTTTGATATTTTAAATCCTAAATGGCCGCGAATCCTGTATGGCACACAGGATGGTTAACAGATTGTGATTACCTGTAAAACCTGTGCCCATCAGGGGTTAAATATATAAATTTTAATGCTTATGTCCGGCCGATTACAGAAAAGTAAGGTTGATCTCCGGTTTTTTATTGAACTTGCTGCCATTATATTAGTAAGTGGTACCGATTAAATTAAGCCTGCTCCTTTATGGTGGCCCGTGCTTGCGGAAAAAACATTTTGCGGAACCGCACTTTCATTTGAATTTTTTTTCACTATTTCTTAATTAGCAGTATCATTCAGGTTTTTACCAGCTTTTCAAAGCAGCTATCACCCTTACCTAAAAATTACGCTATGCGACGTTTTTCCTGCTTTTTCCAGTTAGCTTTCATATTCTTTTTTTTCAATACCTTCTGTGTATATGGGCAACACAATAAAGCCCGTAATTTCTTAACCGGATCCCTATCAGAAAGCAGCCTTCAAACCCTGTTAAGCAATGCGGAACAATGGCAACCTTTTCCGCGCTATCAGGAAAGTGCCCAATGGGAAGCTTTGCCCGAGGAGGTAAAACATAATTTGATTAAAAAAGGCGAGGAAGCGCTTGCCTTTCAGTGGCCTGCTTTACCGGCTACGCTGTACCTGGAATACAGCCGAATAGGCAATCGTTATAATTTTCAGCAGGTTTATTTTGAAAGACGATCGGTATTAAGCGATCTGCTACTGGCCGAACTGGCAGAAGGAGAAGGCCGGTTTATCGATCAGATCATTAATGGGATCTGGGCAATTTGCGAAGAGTCGAGCTGGTGTATTCCGGCTCATTTGTACGGACAAAAAAACGGAACCACGCCCTTGCCCCTGTATCAGGAAGAGGTAGTGGACCTTTTTGCTGCCGAAACCGGCGCTGCCCTGGCCTGGACCTATTATTTTTTTAAAGACAAACTGGATGAAGAAACACCGGTGATCAGCGAACGCCTTGCTTATGAGGTAGACCAACGCATTATCAAACCAAACCTGGAGAGAAACGATTTCTGGTGGATGGGTAATGATCCGGAGAGGAGGTTGAATAACTGGACGCCCTGGATTGTTTCCAACTGGCTTACCTGTGCCCTGATTATGGAACCCGACGCTGCCCGCAAAGCCAAAAGTGTACACAAAGCCATGACGAGCCTCGACCGCTTTTTAAATCAGTATCCGGAAGATGGTGGTTGCGATGAAGGCCCCGGATACTGGGGGCATGCCGGCGGATCGCTGTTCGATTGCCTGGAATTATTGTATAGTGCCAGCAACCAAAAGATTGATATTTTTAATGAACCGCTGATCAAAAATATCGGTAGTTATATTTACAAAGCCTACATCAGCAATCCTTACTACATCAATTTTGCCGATGCCGCCGCTCGTATCGACCTGAACGAAGATGTGGTTTTTCGGTATGGCAGCCGCATTCAGGACGAAACCATGCAGGCATTCGCCGCATACATTGCCAAGGACCAAAATTATGAGGCGTATGCCCCGTCAAACTGGATGGGAAGAAAATTGAACGCGGCTTTTTCGTATAACACCGTAAAAAACTATCCTGCTGCCGAACCTTTGCTGGCCGATTTCTGGTTACCCGATATCCAGGTGTATGGAGCACGATCGAAAGCAGGTTCCACACAGGGGTTGTACCTGGCTGGCAAGGGTGGCCATAATGCCGAAAGCCACAATCATAACGATGTGGGCAATTACATTGTGTATTACAACGGGTACCCGGTAATTATTGATGTTGGCGTAGAGGAATACCGAAAGGAAACTTTCAGCAGCGAGCGATATTCCATCTGGACCATGCAATCGCAGTACCATACTTTGCCCACCATTAACGGAGTAATGCAGCATCAGGGTGGTATGTATAAAGGTCAGCAGGTTTCGTATAAAAGCTCAGCGGGGAATGCCCACTTTTCCATAGATATTGCCGGCGCATATCCTGAAGAAGCCGAAGTGGCGAAATGGGTGAGGACCCTGAATTTTAAAAGAAATAAGTCTGTACAGGTAACGGAGGCGTATGAACTAAACGCTATAAATGGCGAAACTTTCCTGTCGTTCATTACGCCCTGTTTAATTACTGAAGCAGAGGGTAAAGTAATATTGAAAAGTAATCCGGATGATGACGCGGTTGAACCATTTGCCATTTCCCTTTCGTTTCCCGGAAAAGAAATCAGGGTAGTTACCGAAGCTATTAAAATTGAAGATACCCGCTTGCTTCCTATTTGGGGAAGTACCCTGTATCGGATTAAACTGATATTGAAAAACCCTGGTACCAAAGGTCAGATACAATATACCATTGCTGCCGACTGATGGATTTGGTAGTAAAAATTTATTTCCTCATCATATCATATCATTCCATTGCGATGGGGCATCACAGCGGGAATTGCCTGTTTCACACACCAATATTCCAGAACCACATTGTTTTTTATTTTGAAAATGTCGTAAAACACAAATGGATTGCCTCCTTTTTCACCGGCTGATTGCACCACAACAAAATTACCTTCTCCCAGAATTCTGTGAACTGTATGGAGGTCGCGCAACGATTTGTTCGCGAGAAAATTAAGCAATGTCGGCGATTTTACAATCTCAGTACGAACTACTTTCCGGGAAGAACTTGAATATTCCTTTTCTGTTTCGCGAAACCCTTTTTTACGTATATCCTGAAAAAACTGGGTAATTAAACTTTTATTCTTTTCTGTAAAGGCTTTGTCTGAAGCGAATATACCTTCTTGAATAGCTTTGGTGTCAGATATTCCTGGTTCAGATAGGTATTGGATAGCATCCCAATGTTCGACGATTTTCCCATGTTTTAGTCGGAATAAGTCCATCACGATTTGTCTTTTTTCCATGAATACCAGGTCCAGGTGGACTACTACAAAATCGCCATCTTCTATTATTCTTACGATAGGAGATTTGTTTTCTGTGGGCGCTGGTAATTGCTTCAAATAGGCGATGGCCTCCCGCAACCCTGCCTTTCCATCCTTCAGCATGGGACTATGCTGAATATACTGTTCACCCACATAGGTATCAATCAGTTGGATATTTCTTTCTCCGATAATATGTTTATAAAATTCTAATACAATATTTTTATTTGATTTTTGATTCATGACTTATGTTTTGTGCCTCAATTTTAGGTTGGTGTATTATCGGGAAGTTTACAGAATTGGCGATAAAACACATTTTATGTGCCTGCTCATGAAGTTGGTGTGCCAGGGAAAGTTGGTGGCTTTCGGCAATTACAATTTTAGGCTTTAACACCACCTGTGTAAACCTGCCACTGCCATCTTCATCTTCCCGCATATACCCTTCGGCCTGGTCGTGGTAGCCCAGTACGGTAATTCGCGATACCGCGCACAAATGCAGATACCACAACATGTGGCAGGAAGACAGGGAAGCTACCAGCAATTCTTCCGGATTATACCGATTGGGATCGCCCCGGAATGCCGGATCCGACGAACAAAGAAGAAGGGGTTTATTGTCTACCACAATTTCATGGTCTCTTTTGTAAGACCTGTAATTTTGTGTGCCATGTCCGGTGTTGCCGGTCCAGGTTAAAGCGGTGCGGTAAATATGTTGCTTGTCCATGGGCTGAGTAGTTTAATGTTCTAATAATTAATCGGGCTGGTAATTTTAAATATGTACCACCGGATTGGATCATGGAAATTCGGTACACCAATTCCTTTTTAAGGGTTTAACAGAAGAGATTTTTCCATAAATGATCACAAATTTATAACATTTTTATAAAAATTCAGGAAAGGAGATCACACCGACGGCTATAGTCCCTCATTTTTTCGTATATCCTGGTATTATGTTATTCATCCTAACCTCATGGCTATGTTGGCTCCATCTCAAATCTGGTATTTTGAAGAAGTCCATTTGATTAACCTCTTTTGCCCTCAGAAAATTGTCGCGCTGGACCACCAGATCAGGCACAAAACCTATAAAAAAGGGGAGTTTATTTTTTTTATAGACCAGCCCACCGAGTACCTCTATATTGTAAAAGAAGGTAGGGTACGCATTGGCACCTATACCGAAGATGGGCGT
The DNA here is from genome assembly GCA_041745535.1 of Cyclobacteriaceae bacterium. Classification (GTDB taxonomy): domain Bacteria; phylum Bacteroidota; class Bacteroidia; order Cytophagales; family Cyclobacteriaceae; genus JBGTIS01. The sequence continues at coordinate 11,356 of JBGTIS010000214.1, forward strand.
GAGGTTTTGAGAACCATTTTAACACCCAGCGAAATATTTGGCGAACTGGCCCTTACCGGCCAAAGCAGGCACAACGATTTTGCCCAGGCACTGGACGAGGGTACTACGGTTTGCCCCATGACCATTCAGGATATGCAGGCCCGCATGGCCGACGATCAGGAACTAAGTTTAAGTATTTTTAAGGTAATAGGTAACCGGATGAAAAAACTTGAGCGCAGAATAGAATCGTTGGTGTTTAAAGATGCCCGCACCCGGGTAATTGAATTCCTGAAAGATATCGCAGTGGAAAAAGGGCAAAAAGTAGGATATGAAACCCTGGTAAAAAATCATCTGAAGCATCAGGATATTGCCGCGCTAACCGGTACTTCCAGGCAAACAGTAACTACTATTTTAAATGAACTAAAAGAAAAAAACCTGATCAATTTCGACCGGAGAAAAATTTTGATCCGAGATTTAGAAAAACTAAAATAAATAGTTTAATAAAACCAGAATTTTGTCCGATACCTGACAAATGGTTTGCCCAATGTTTATTAATTTGGGATCAGTAATCATAGGCGATTATTTATATCGCGAAAACCTCAGCGTAGATTGTTCTTACGATGAGGTTTTTGTGCTTTTATTCCCTTCTGTACCGCTATTTGGGTTTGCCCGTGATAACCATTTCCAACACTTCCCTTAATTCTGTAAAACATTTTCATCCTTTGAAATTGATAATGAAACTGGATGTGAGCTTTTGCGTGTTTTTTAATATTTTTTTTAGAAAAATAAAAATTGTAAAAGAAAAGTACAAAACAAAAAAATAGGATAAAAATAAACCTAATAGCTTATAGTATGTAATTAAAAAGGAAAATTAATTCAAATATTGCATATAACTACTAATTATTTAATAGTATAATTTGTATGTACAATTAATATGTATACTTTTATTGGATAAAATTTATAATATTTAGAAAAAATAACTTTGTAAGTTTTTCCACTGAATGAAACATTTATTTACCCTCGTTACTGCCTTCGTCCTTTACTACCCATCGTTTGCTCAGCAATTTCTGCCGGGTGAAGTAGTAATGACCAATCAAAAAATTCTGAATGGTACTATTGCTGTGGATTATGCCACCAATACCGTAATTGTTCAACAGGAAGAAAAAAAATTTATTTACCATGCTTCTGTTATAGAGCAGGTTATTACCATCAACGGCCTTCGTCAATTGACTATTTACAAAACCTTCGACCACAAATCAAAAGGTTTATTTGACCGCTGGGAACGAAAATTTTTTGAGATCGTTACTTTCGGAAAAATAAGTCTGGTGAAACGAGGGATTGATTTTGCCGATGAAGAGGATGGCGATGGCTATACGATGTACGACTGGTACCTGCTGGAACAGGGTCATCTGAAAGAAATCAGGAATTTTAAGAAAGATGTGCTTCCTAAAATGGCCGGGCACCTGGAAGAAATGGAAACATTTATCAATGAAAATAATCTCTGGAACCTGCGAAACGGTGACCATATTTACCAGCTGGTAAGCTATTATAACCGCCTTAGCCAACGGCTTGAATTAACAAATCCTAACGGCAGCATTTAATAGGTTCTTTGAGTTAGCGGAATTGGGGAGTTACCGTATAAGTAATGGTTTGGCTACACTACTTTTTCCAGTAATACCTCTTCCAGATAGAGCAAATAACCTTCTACCGACTGATATCCCATTTCCTTTATAAGTTTCATGTATTTTTTAACCTGTCCCCGGTAGGCATAACGCAATTCTTTATTATGTTTTCCTATTCTGAAATTGACAATTACAGCCAGATTGCCGCTGATCATCACACGGTCGGGGTGGTATTCCTGCCCGGAACCCACCAGAATGGAAGCCCCCGTTTTTATTTGGGGAAAGGTGCCATCAAACCATGTTTTAATTCGCGGGTGTTGCGAAATCTGACTGGCCTGTAGCGCCAAATGTTTTTTTTCTTTATCAGTAATGCCCCGTTCATAATAGATTTCATTCAGGGTCCTTTCAAGGTGTTCCTGAGTGGTTAGTCTTAGGAGCACATCGCGGAGCAAAATGCCATAATTAATCCGGATAGCATCTTCTTTGTTGTTATTTTCTTCCTTTACAAAAAAGCTGGTTGCCTTTTGCCGCACAGTGAGCTTATTGCGCCAGGGAGTAGAAGGATAAGCTGTCAGCAAAGAAGACTGATATTTTTCTTCTCTTTCCTGCTGCCCTTCCTTAAAAGGTTTTTGTGGCGGTGTGCCCAGTTCAAAAAAGTTATCGGTACTTTTCCATCCCTCGTGCAGGCTAATATGGGGATAAACGCTATTGATTTGCGCTACCTCCTGGGTAAAAGCCAGATACAAAGCATTTGCTACCGAGGTTAGTTTACAGAGGCCCTGTTTGCTGATATTGATTTGGGCAAAGGCATATAAGCATTCTTCGGCACGGGTAAAAGCCACATAAAGCAGGTTCAGATTATCAATAAAAGCCCGGATCATTTCTTCGTAATAGTCCTGTCGGTATACGGTATCTTTCAGCGTTTTACCGTATTTGAGCGGCATAGGGCCAAATGCTGACAAAGGGCGTTGCTGGGCCTGCAACCATAAAATATTATTAGCAAACGGATGATGATCGAGGCTCCAGTCGCAAAAAGGCATTACCACCACTTTAAATTGTAGTCCTTTTGCCTTATGAATGGTGAGAACGCGCATGGCATTCAACTGTTCCGATACCTGTACCGAACGCTGGTGCCCCTGTTCGTACCACCAATCCAGAAAGGAATAGATGTCGCCCTGTTCGTTGTTAGAGAAATCCAGTACGGCATCCTGAAAAGCCTGCAGGTAGCTGATTTCCTGCGTTTCACCCAGTTTGAAAATGCGAATCAGCTGTTCCACCAGCTCAAAAAGCGGTAGCTGATTCAGGTAACTCCTCTGCTGAACAAACTCCAGCGGTAAAATGGCGTAAAAAGTTCTCAAACCACCCTCTTTATGTACGCCCGCTGCCGCATTAAATAAATCGTTGAGTGCCTCTCGCTCCAAGGTATCGCCACTTTTGATGCGCTGGTATTTGTACAGCACCCCAGCCCGGGCAATGTTATTACCGGGATTATTGAGAAATGTGAGCAGGTCTATCAGAAAAGTAACGCACAAAGAACTTTCCAGAAACAGCGATTCGGAAGATACGATTTCATACGAATAGCCAGCTTTTGCTTTTCCTTCACCTTTGTACAACATCAGCTCGTTGGCGATGGCTTTACCTTCTTCTTTTCGCCTTACCAGGAAAGCGATATCTTCAGGCCGGTATCCTTTGTCCTGCAGGTCTTCTACCAACCGGGGAATTCTCTTTAAGGTTAGAGATTTGACATCAGTGCTTTCCTCGTCGCCATACTCCTGGCCTGATGTTTCTTCTTCTGAAAGCAGTTCAATGCGCACATACCCCAGCCAGTCAGCTTCATTTTTTTTTGAGTCGGGCAAATGCTGGTGGGCATCGATATAGGCTTCGGAAATCAGGTTGGTTCGGGCATATAGCTGCTCAATGACAGCCTCATTATCCGATTCGGCAACTTTGGTTCGCAATTCCTGCTCGAACAGTTTGGGTAAAGTGGCAAACAAACTATTATTAAAATCGATGATGTGGCGTTTGCTGCGGTAGTTTTTATCCAGATTTTTGACCTGGGTTTGCAGGGGAGAAATATCCTGCTGAATTTGTTCCAGCAACAGCCGCCAGTCGCCGCCGCGCCACCGGTAAATCGATTGCTTGATGTCGCCTACTACCAGATTCTGGTAACCGGCATCCAGACTGTTTTCTACCAGCGGCCGGAAGTTGTCCCATTGAAAACCGGAAGTATCCTGAAATTCATCGATCAGGAAGTGGTTGAACGTGGTGCCTATTTTTTCGTAAATAAAGGGTGTTTCATCTTTGCCAATAATCTCCTTCAGAAATAAGGGGGCATCGCTGATCAGCATAAAATCATTTTCCTGCTTATATTGATCTAACTTCTGGCTTATGTCGGCCAGAATGCCAAAAGTATAAATAAACCGCAGCGACTGCTGGGCAGAGAGGTAAGTTTCGTATTCCCGGTTACAAAAGGCAACTGCTTCTTCCGCGGCAGCGCCCAGGCCACTTTCTACAGCCTGTAATATGATATCAACGGGTGATTTCTTGGTATACCACGCCTCGTCAGTTTCCAGGGCTTTCAGTACCCGCGTGCCGGGTTTGCTAATTTCTTTATTGGCCAGTTTTACAAAGTAACCCATAATGCCGACATGGTTATAAGAGAAATCCATGATAGTAAGGCCATGCGCTTCCATGATACTTACCGCTTTCTGTCCGATTTTTTGCATGTTATTTTCAAAATAACTGACGTGCTTTCTCATTTGCTTCAGCACATCCGCTACCCGAAGCTGGCGACCCTCTGCCCGCAGCAGGTCACCTTCTTTCAGTTTGAATTCTTCTTTGAAAAGCTCGGTCGATAACTGTTTGATATCGCGGCGAAAATCCCAGGAACGGCCCAGTTCTACTTTTTCAGAGGCAAATTCCACTAGCCAGCGGGTAAGGTCCGATTTTTCGGTTTTACCCACATCCATCAGCAACTGGTCAATTACCTCATCCAGTACCTTGCCCGTATCCATTTCCAATTTAAAACCCGCCTGCAAACCCATTTCCCGGGCAAACGACCGCACTACTTTCTGAAAAAAAGTATCGATGGTCATTACTGAGAAAAAAGAATAGCCGTGCAGAATAGAAGACAGCAGATACCGGGCCTTGTCGGTAAGCTGTTCGTCGCTGATGCGGATGCTGTCCAGCAAAACTGCTCTGATACCATCGTTTGGTTTATCCTGGGCGAGCTGGTAGAGAAACTCCAGAATCCGGCTTTTCATTTCTTTGGTAGCCTTGTTGGTAAAGGTAACGGCCAGAATATTCCGATAAGAAGAGCCACTCAGCGCCAGTTTCAGATACTCTAAAGCCAGGGTGTATGTTTTTCCCGAACCGGCGGATGAACGGTATACGACGAAGGGCTTAAAAAGGTCATCCTGTAAAACGTTAATCAATTTTACGGTGGAATTTAGGTTAAAAAAGAAAGGGTGAATTTACGAAATTATTTTGAGTTGGCCGTAGGTCGTTGTTTGTTAATTGTTATTCGTTAATCGAATTTTTCACAAACGATTAACGAATAACATTACGAATAACTAATAATGAACAATATTTTTTTTCAAATTCTGGCTATTTGTTTATCCAATTCAAAATATGCTATAACCTATTCACTTTTCAAACTTTCTACCGGATTAGCCACTGCGGCTTTAACGGACTTATACCCTACGGTTACCAAGGCAATACAAAGAGAAGCCAGTAGTGCGAGCATAAAGTAGCTCCAATGGATATCAATACTGTGGGCGAAAGATGCCAGCCATGATTTCATGGCAAAATATCCGATGGGTGCCGCTATGAAAAAGGCCACCAGCACCAGCAGGGTAAATTCTTTTGAAAACAGATAAATGATTTCAGACACCGTTGCCCCTAACACTTTACGGATGCCAATTTCTTTCTGCCGCTGCAACGACAGGTACGACACCAGGCCGTACAAACCCAGGCAGCCTATGAAAATGGCAAGGAAAGAAAATATCTTAAATCCCTGGTACATAATATCTTCAATTACATAAAAGGCATTGTCTTCGAAGTACTCATCCAGTAACATCAATTGAAAGAAATTATCAGGATATAAGTTTTCCCATGCCTGCTGAATGACCGCCGTTAGTGCTTTTTCCTGCTCAGGGTTAAATTTAATAGCGGCTATGTGGTGCATCTGATCGCTGTATACCATCATACACGGATGAATTTCTTCCTGCAGGGGCGCATTGGCAAAATCGTGGGTAACCCCGATAATAGTACCTTCGCTGCCTTCTCCATCGCTGAAATCAGTAATAATTTTTTCACCAATGGCCTCTTCCGGAGTCGCATAGCCCAATGCGATGATGGCTTTTTCGTTGAGTATGGCATTGTATTTTTTCACATAACCGGTGCTGTCTTCTGCTACTTTGTCTTCCTGCCTCAAATTTCTGCCTGCCAGCAGGTTTATCTCATACACTGATAAATATTCCAGGTCTGTATGCTTGCGTTCAATGTTGAATTTATCTGTGTTTTTTGATGTGGCGCGGATATTTGTCCAACTGTTGCTGCCTGAGGTAGGAGGGCCGGAATTGAAACTTACATTTTGAATGCCGCTCTGGCTTTTCAGCTCATTCCTGAACACTTCTTTCTTTTGTGTGTCTTTTCCATTGGGAATAAAAGTTATGGAGATGCCCTCTTGGGCAAAACCCAGGTCCCGGTTGTGAAAGTAACGCATTTGCAGGGCTACAATAATAGTCCCGATAATCAATAGCTGCGAGATCACAAACTGGGTAACTACCAGGGTTTTTCGCAAAGAAAAATGGCCTGAAAATCCGGTACTTTTCTGTGAAATAGTTTGCTTCAGCGCTTCTATAGGATGAAATCCTGAAAGAATACGTGCCGGATAATAACCCGCCAGCAGGGTAATCAGCACCGATAACCCTATCAGAAAATACAAAATGGAAATATCCAGGGTAAGCCCAAAATCAATCACTACAGACAAATACTGATTGAATAAACTTCGGACAAGGGTTGCAGCGCATAACTTCTTTTGGATGCCGTCTCCTCATTAAAGTATTTTTTTGCGAAACTCTGAAACTGTGTTTCAATATTTGCCTGTGCATGATGGTTGGATAAGGTAACAAAAGCATAGCTGTCGGAGGTGGTATTGTACCAGTTGGCTGCCCATTCCGGATTCTCCTTTTCAAACGCCTTAAAAGGAAGCAGCATTTTAAAGGTGATATTGGTGTTTCTGGGAATATCTTCCAGAATAGCGGAAATCTGATATGGGTTTTTGTTTATTACCAGGGTTTTACCAATCAGCTCACTATAATTTCCTTTGTAATGGTTACCAAAGTATTTATCGGCCAGTTCGCGGGTAAGGATAACCTGATCGGGACTGGCAAGTAAATTTGTCCCATAACCTGCCAGCAAAGGGTAATCGAAAACCTGCAGGTAATGTTCATCGGCATAGGCCATCTCATCTTCATCAAATAAATCATATGCTCCCGATGCACGCTCAATTTTTACAATGGCATACTGTCTGTTGAAAACCTGAGTAACATTTTCCAGGTCAGTAAAGTCGTTGCGCAAGGCTTTGGCAAGTGGAAAACTAACATATCCCTGGTGCGTGGTTTCATCAGTACCTTTATACTGGCCTACCACCCGATAGATGCGGTCGGCATTGGTGTGGAAATTATCAAAAGTATATTCATGCTTCACAAAGGCATAAATAAAACTGCAGCAGGCGATCGCCAGTGCCAAACCTGCCACATTGATAAAGGTATTCCCTTTATTTCTTCTGAAGTTACGAATGGTGGTAACGATATAGTTCTTAAGCATCTGATTTATAGTAATTTACAATATGGCGCAATGGTTAGCGACTATGAAAATTACCATTAAAAAAATATGCCATAATAAAAAAGCCTTAATACAGGAAAATTAGGCTGTTTTCATCAGCGATTATGTTCATTTTCGGACGTACCTGTTCATGGGCGAACAATAAACAATAGATAAATCTTGCTGAAACCCATAATTGAATACCGTTAATGCCAGATAGACTGAATCGTGGCAGTGCCTTTATAAAGGTTTGATTGCCGGTTGTGAAATAATTATTCTTCAAAGGAACGATTATTGAAGCCAGTGAGAGCAACTAAATGTGTACTTTTTTGAGAGGGCTTCTGATAATTTTTATCCCTTCTTAAAAAATAAAATTTACTCGCCAAAGAAATAACAGGCAGATAACTGAAAACCTCTGTTTCTGGCTTTTGCGTTGTCCACGAGTACATCATTCACTATCCGGTTATCGATCACATTGCCAAGCCCCAGGTTATAGCGTAAATCTACCAGTATATTATATACAGTGATGCCCAGCCCCGCGGCTAATCCAAAATCTAGATTTTTGAAGGTTTCCCGGTCATCAATTTTAACTTCACCGCCGTCTACCTGATATTTATAATTTCCACTAGCCAGAAAGGAAATCTGAGGGCCAGCAAACAAATGCACAATATCCAGCGGTTTAAATTTCAGCAAAACAGGCACATCAATGTAGGAATGATTTTCTTTGACCTCAATCGTGTTGACGTTATATTTCGCCCCTTTGGTGGTAAATAATACTTCCGGTTGCACATAAAAAAGATCGGAATTTTCTAAGCCTATTTCAGCAAGTACACCTAATTGTATGCCTAAACGGATGCCACTGCTCTCCAGATTTTGCAGGGCGTAGGAGTTGAGATTAAACCCGCCTTTCACACCAAAGCGAGCGTCTTGAGCCTGGGCTGTCAGGCATAATATGGTTAGTAAGGTAGATAGTATAAATAATTTTTTCATTATTCTTTTAATATAGGTTCATGTAATAACTATAATAACTTAATTGGTGCCCATTGTGTTCAGATTCCTAATCTACATCAGCCGAGTGGCTTTTAAAAAAAATTGTCTCTTTAATTTATTTGTTTTCTAAAATCTTGCTTTTCCATAATGGTTAGGTTCATTGTGTGATACTATGAGCAGGAAAAGTTAGGCCTGGCTACCAGGCCCTCTTCCTGTAAGGGTACTATGGCTCCTGGGTGGCGACAGGAACCGCGTTTTCAGCGAACTGTAATTCCAAACTACTGATAGCCGCCCTGTTTTGCTGGATATTTTCGTTTACTTCCACAATCTCACGCTCCAGGTTATCAATAATCTCATCCAAGGCCAGCAACTGGGCACGATTGGCGATGTTCTCATTTTTCAGGTGTATCAGCTTGTCTGCTTTGGTTTTATCAGAAGCCAGCATTTTCTCTACTTTCGGGACGCGC
>JBGTIS010000215.1:0-4458 GCA_041745535.1 Cyclobacteriaceae bacterium
GATGATCCCGGACTGATTCCGGAGGAAATTCTGCAAAACTCAGATAAAACTTTGGTGGTGTATACGCCCGCTATTCCAAAAAACCATCAGGAATACCAGTTTTTGTTTGATAATGGGTTTACTATCAAAAAAAGATCTGCCGTATTGGGCGAGATCACCCGCGGGCATTTTACGGTAGCGATTGGCGGTACGCATGGAAAAACCAGTACTACCGCTACTCTGGCGCATATACTGAAAAATTCTGATAAAAACGCCACCTCCTTCGTGGGTGGAATTACCAAAAATTATCATACTAATTTGTTGCTGGCTGCCCATACCGCCGACGAGCTGATTGTAACCGAAGCCGATGAGTTTGACCGGTCATTCCTGCAATTGCATCCTGATATCGCCATTGTAACCTCCGTAGATGCCGACCATCTGGATGTTTACGGACAGCAGCAGGAAGTGGTAAAAGGGTATCATGCTTTTATGAGTCAGGTAGCTGATAAAGGTCTTGTTTTTCTACAGGTACATGCCCTGCAGGCCATTACCGACCTGGCATTGCCCTTGCCTAAGCGGGTAGTTACCTATGGGCTTAACGAAGGCGATTTCCATGCTCATAATATCAGTTTCCAGGTAACTGAAAATGCGGTGCCGTATTTCGAGTTTGATCTGGTGCATCCTGATGGCGTAATCAGGGAAATAAAGTTGCAATCGCCCGGATTCCACAATGTGGAAAATGCTATTGCGGCTATCGGCGTGGCTTTGCAGTTAGGCGTACCTAAAACAACCATTAAAAAAGCACTGGCAAACTACCAGGGTGTAAAGCGTCGTTTCGATTATATCCTTACCAAACCGGTTATTTTCATCGACGATTACGCGCACCATCCCTCTGAAATAGCCGCATTGCTCAATTCGGTAAAAGCGCTGTATCCAACAAAGAAAATTACGGTTATTTTTCAGCCGCATTTATACAGCCGTACCCGCGATTTTGCGGATGGTTTTGCTAAGAGCCTTTCTATGGCAGACGAACTTATTTTACTTCCCATTTATCCGGCCCGTGAATTACCGATTGATGGGGTAACTTCTGAAATAATTTATGATAAGGTAGAAGAGGCCAAAAAGTTTTTGTATCCCAAAGACAAGCTTTTCAAGCACCTGGCCGGCCGGCCTATGGAAGTGGTGCTTACCGTAGGAGCGGGCGATATTGATCAGTTAGTTACTCCCATCAAAGAATTTCTGGAAAGGGTATAAGCTTAAATGTGTGTCGAAAATACTTCAAAATTAGCATTAATGCTATTTTCCGTAATAATCTGCCCTACCATTTTATGCATCACCCGCGCATCGCCATTGGCATAAAACTGATAATACGGTTGGTTATTAGTAGTTGATAAGAGATTTTTTTGGTCTAATAACCGTTTGGTTTGCCTGGAAACCGCTTCTGCCGGATTCACAATAGAAACTGAATCTCCGGTAATTTTTTTGATGGCACCAATCAGAAAAGGATAATGCGTACAACCCAGCACAATCTGGTCTACCTGCTGCCGCAGCATCGGTTCCACATATTTTCTTAGCATTACAATGGCTTCTTCTGAATCGGTTTTCCCATTTTCTACCAGTTCTACCAGTCCATGTCCAATCTGTACAAAAACCTCGAGGTGACGGGCATATTTTTCAGAGGTATTTTTGAATAATTGCCCGTTCAAAGTACCCTGCGTGGCCAGTACGCCTATTTTTCCTGTTTTTGAAAACATAGCCGCGGGCTTCACAGCTGGTTCCATACCCACAAAAGGAATCTCATAAGTTTGTCGCAAAACCTCAATCGCCGCGGCAGTAGCCGTATTACAGGCCACTACAATCAGTTTGCAGTTTTTCGAGAGCAGAAACTCCACATTCCGCTGGCAGTGTCCGATGATCGCTTCCACGGGCTGAGGACCATACGGACAGTTTCGGGTATCAGCCAGATAAATCACAGATTCGTGCGGTAACAGCCGAACGGTAGTTTGCCAAACGGACAAGCCGCCCACACCCGAATCAAATATACCAATGGGTTGCTGGTTCATAACAGACAAAAATAGTTAGTCTCAGGTGTTCGGCCATGAATTTATACCAATTTCTGGCGATAAAAGAAGACTCACAAAAAATGCCAGTGTAAACATTTCATCTAGAAAAATTATCAAAATAATGGATTAGCCAAATCCTTCCATATTTTGTGTATAATTCTAATATTTAATATAACTTTATTAGCACGCTATAGAAATATATAATAAATTGCACTTTTACAGTAATATATTACACTAATACAATTTCATTCAAATTTTTATTTTATAAATAAATAATATAAGTAAAAAGATTTCTATGAAAATACGTTTACAAAATCAGCTTTGGGTTTTTATATGTCTACTGTTGCTGTCATGCCACAAGGAAGAAGAGGAAGAGATTATAAAAGTTGCATCTTCAGTAACTTTAAACGGCTACATACAAAAAGGACCGTTTATTAACGGTACTACGCTGCTTATTGCGGAACTGGACGATTCACTGGGGGTTACCGGTAAAACGTTTACCACACAGATTGTAGACAATAAAGGGACTTTTCAGGTGAAAACCAGCAAACTTGATTATTACAATGTTCAACTGGTGGCCAGTGGATTTTATTTTGACGAGGTAAAAGGAGAAAAATCAGAGGCACAGCTTACGTTGTTTGCTTTGGCAAATGTATCGGAAGCAGGCCAGATTAATGTGAATGTATTGTCGCACCTGGAAAAAGATCGTGTAATGAAATTGATCAGTCAGGGAAAATCCTTTGCGGAAGCTAAGCAGCAAGCCTTGCATGAAATATTGGCAATTTTTGGTATCGAGAAGGAAGAAATTGCCAATGCTGAAGCTATGGATATTTCTAAAGAAGGGGATGATAACGGAATTCTGTTGGCTATTTCAGCCATTTTACAAGGAGACAATTCAGTGGCCGGATTGACTGAATTAATGGCGACAATCAACTCAGATATTATCAATGATGGCATACTGGATGACGACAAGGTGAAGGAAAAATTAAAAAATAACGCTATTCAATTAAATTTGCCTGCCATCAGGCAATTTATGGAAAAACGTTATAACGAGTTAGAAGTAGATGCTACTATTCCCAATTTTGAGAAGTACATAGATAGTGATGGCGATGGAATTTTGAATAAAGATGAAGACGATATGCCTGAAGATTTCGAGTTCATCGTTCAGGAACATGTACCGATTTCTAAAAAAATTACATCCAATGAAATAACTATTTCCGGAATCAGTGAGGAAGGATATATTACTGCAACTATTTCCAACGGTGCCATCGTTAAAAATAACCAGGTTCTTCAGGATTCAGTTGTGAATTTAAAAAATGGAGATAAAATCAAAATTCAGATTATTTCCGGCGGAAATTATCAACAAACTTCAACTGCTGAATTTTCTTTAGGAATTTTTAAAAAGCATTTCAAGGTAATTACCGATAAATATACACCCGACGAGTTTATTTTTAATCCTGTTCAGCAGGTAGACAGGAATGCCAAAGTTACTTCTCAAACCATAACTATAAACGGAATTCCACATCCGACACCAGCAAAAATTACCAATGGCATGGTTTTCAAAAACGACGTACTGATTCAGGCTGATACATTAACGGTTCAGGAAAATGATAAACTGCAGATTCAGGTAATTTCTTCTGAAAACTGGGGTGGAAAAGCTACTGCAACTCTGCAGGTAGGGCAATTTAGTGCTGATTTCAACATACTTACAAAGGTTTATCCCTGGGCTTCTACCGTAATGGGTTACGTGCAAGCAGGACCGTTTATACAGAACTCCGCTTTGACCTTCTCTGAAACTGATTCTTTATTGAATGAGACTGGCAAAACTACATCAGCAAAAATTACTGGCAATACCGGAAATTATGCGGTTAGGAATTTGGAGTCATCCTTTCCGTTTGCACTTTTAACTTCTAAGGGATATTTCTTTAATTTCATTTCTAACCAAGCTACAGAAGGCGAGTTGGAATTGTCAGCTTATAGTGATATTTCTTCTGGTGATAAGATAAATGTCAATGTAATTACCCATTTAGAAAGTCGTCGTGTAAAATATCTTGTTAAAGCTGGCCTGTCTTTTTCTGAAGCTAAAAAACAGGCCTTGAAGGAAGTTTTAAAAATATTTGAAATTACAGAAAATGTATCCAAAAATTCTGAAAACTTCAACCTTACCGACGGAGATACTGAAGGCGCTATGCTGGTTGCTATTAACAGTATTTTACAAGGTAACGACAACACAGGAACGTTACATACCTTATTAACCAGTATAAGCATCGATTTGGAAAAAGACGGTATTTTAAACAATGAGCATTTGGGTTCACTGCTAATTAATAATGCATATTTTATTGATTCACCCACTATTCGTAAAAATCTTATCAATAGATATAGAGAATTAGGTAAGGCAGTTCAGATTGCTGATTTT
>JBGTIS010000216.1:0-62953 GCA_041745535.1 Cyclobacteriaceae bacterium
ACCGGGCCGTCTCGGTCTTCCGAGTGGGGGTAGCCGAGTTTGAAAAGCGGATTTTCTGCCTCAGACTTTTGCTCGCTCATCTTTGTGGTATACTGCAATATACTAAATATCAGATACTTACAGAAAGTGTATAGTAGTATGCTGCCGCATATGAAAGAAGAAATGAAAAAGAAAGTTAATTGGCGCTTTCAAACTAAAGACGCCAGAATAAAATTAAAGCGCCTTTCCCCCATATTTTATGTTTGACAGACACCTATCCAATAGTAAATTCAGATTGTAAAAACAAAAATCAGTATGATAACTGGTTATTCAACTGAAAAATCTTCTGTCTGAAAATTACCGGGTAAGAATTTGCATTCTGTGCGCATCCAGCTTTACAAAAATAAATAGCAAAATGGTAAAAGCCCATAAAGAGGAACCACCATAGCTAAAAAATGGTAAAGGTATACCAATAACCGGAAACAGGCCAACCGTCATGCCAATATTTACCGCGAAATGAAAAAACAATATAGAAGCAACAGAATAACCATATACCCGGGCAAAAATTGATTTTTGCCGCTCTGCAATATAAGTAATTCTGAAAAGCAAAGTAACAAACAGCGCTACAAGCAGTAAACTTCCTATCCAACCGTGCTCTTCGCCAATTGTACAGAAAATAAAATCGGTGCTTTGTTCGGGCACAAAATCGAACTTAGTTTGGGTACCTTCCAGAAAACCTTTACCCCAAAATCCACCAGAGCCTATGGCAATTTTAGATTGTGTTACGTTCCAGCCATATCCCAGCGGATCGCCGGCAGGATTAATTAAGGCCTTAATACGGTTTTGCTGGTGCGGGGCCAATACATCGGTTATTACAAAATCGACGCTTATCACTATGCCTATTACAAACAATGTGCCCACCGCTACCAACACAATTCTCTGAACCGATTTTTTGCCAATACCGATCAGCAGCATGGCCATTACCACAACACACACAATTAGATAAACCTGATTGACAAAAAGTGTTAAAACAAAAAGCAGTACAGCCGCCAACCCCATACCTATAAACGCAGGAGACAAACCTTCGCGATAAAAAGCAATTACCAAAGCACTGTATACCAAAGCTGTACCCGTATCGCCCTGTAGAATAATAACAATCGCAGGTACGGCAATAATTAAAGCCAGCTTAATTAAAAGTTTGGTATCGGTAAATATTTTATTATGGTCGCTGATATATTTGGCCACAGCCAGGGCAGTAGCAAATTTGGTAAATTCGGAAGGCTGTATCCCATACCCTCCAATAGCCAGCCAGGCATGCGTACCGGCCACCTCACGCGAAAAGAAAAGTACAAATACCAGCAGCAATATCATAAAGCCGTAAATGGGATAGGCAAAGGCCCGGTAAAACCGGTAATCAAAGGCTAGTATAATTAAGATAATTATAATTGATGTGGCAATCCAGATCAATTGCTTTCCGGAATTAAGATGGAAATCGAAGATACTTTGGTTAGCCTGATCATCGTAGGTAACCGCATAAATATTTAACCAGCCTGCTGCCACCAAAAGAAAATACAGCAGGATAATAATCCAGTCAAGCCGATTTACAAAATTCTGTTGCTCTCTCAATATATAAACTCTCCTTTAAGTACGTATTCTTCCAGCGAAACCCTTTCCACACAACCCTTTAAATATTTTTCGATCATTAAACTGGCAGTAGAAGCCGCGGCTCGCCCACCCCAACCAGCATTTTCCACATACACCGCGATGGCGATTTTTGGATTTTCTTTAGGAGCAAAAGCCATAAAAACTGAATGATCTTCTCCATGTGGATTTTCGGCAGTTCCTGTTTTTCCACAAATCACAATATCTTTCATAGCGGCTCTTCCGGCGGTACCATATATAGCGTCAGCCATGGCGTCGTGGACAACATTAAAATAATCAGGATTGATACCGACATCATTTTTCTGTACATATTTCTGGGGCATCCCTCCATGTTCGCCGATGCTTTTTATAATATGCGGTGTAACATAATATCCTTTATTGGCGATAATAGCAGCCAGATTGGCCATTTGAATGGGAGTGATCAGCATTTCACCCTGGCCAATGCTTAAAGAATAAATAGTAGAAAATTTCCATCGGCCTTCACCATAAATTTTATCATAATAGCTGGGGGTCGGGATGTATCCGCCGCGTTCGCTGGGAATATCAATACCCAAAGGTTTACCCAGGCCAAATTTTTCTACATAATTACTCCATTTTTCTAATCCTAACTGCGAATCAGTAAATGTATTGGCCGATACGCCCTGATTAATAATAGCTCGAAATGCCTTATAAAAATACTGATTGCTCGATTTTTCCAGAGCTTTGTGTAAATCGTAATATCCGGGAGGAGCATGGTCGCCAATGGGCGCATCGCCACAATAGTAGGTGGTTTTAGGCGTTAGAACCCCTTCCTGCATCCCGATCAGCGACTGTACTGTTTTAAAAATAGAACCGGGAGGATACATGGCCATAATAGGCCGGTTAAACAGCGGACGCAGGCTGTCAGTATTTAAACTGCTATAATTTTTACCGTAATCTTTACCAGACAAGTCGTCAGGGTTGTACGTAGGGGCAGATATAATGCTTAAAATATCGCCTGTTTCAGGTTCAATGGCAACCAGGCTGCCTACTTTTCCGGCCATTAATGTTTCGCCATATTCCTGCAAGTCCAGGTCAATAGTTACCTGTAAATTCTCACCCGGTGTAGAAAGCGTATCCAGTTCACCGTCTTTAAAGGCTCCTTTTTCCACTCCTCTAACGTTTACCAGTTTAAACTGCACACCGGTTTTTCCCCTAAGTAACGGTTCGTATTTTGATTCAATACCAGTAATACCAATGTTATCGCCCTGGCGGTAATACATGCGCATGGAGTCGCGGTTGAGTTGCGATTTATTAATTTCGCCTATGTAACCCAACGCGTTAGCCATAACTTTACGTGAATAGCCGCGATCTGACTTGGCTTGAATCCGGAATCCTGGATAATCTACCAGAAACTCCTGAACAAAAGCAAAATTTTTATTTGAAATTTGCTTCAGGAAAACAGAAGGCTTCACACTGGAATATTTTTTCGCTTTCTGAAGCTTTTCCACAAATTCCTGTTCTGTAATATTAAAAACCCCGCAAAATGCAGCGGTATCTTTTATCGCTACTTCTTTTGGAATTACCTCCAGGTCGTACACAGGCTCATTATATACCAAAAGTTTTCCATTACGGTCATAAATCAAACCACGGAAAGGATACTGCACTACCTTTTCAACCACATTGTTTTCCGCGGCTATCTGATAATTAGAATCTAATACCTGAATAGAAAAAAGCTTGATCAGAAACAAAAGTCCTATCACAATAAAGGCAATCTGAATGGCATATCTTCTGATATTATCGTTCATACTACTCTTTGTTTTGGAGTTCGAACCAAATATTGAACTACGGTGATCATTATAAAAGTAAACAGGGTACTAAAAAAAACCTTACTCAGGGTAAAAAAGAATAAACTAAAATTTCCAATTTCCACAAAGAAAACAACCAAATGATGCACAAATATCAGGGGCAACGCATAGGTAATAAACCATTTCATGCCCATTGCCTGCGGTGTGGGAGTCATCCAGAATTCATACCCCCCCCGTGGCATAATAATTTGTATCCAATATGATCGCAGATACATAATTAACACACAAGCTGCCGCATGAATTCCCAAACTATCATAAAACATATCGATAAGTACTCCTAACATAAATCCGATCACAATAGGAAGCACTTTGGGCGCATCGAGCGGCAATAACAACAGAAAAGCTACATACAAATAGCAAAACGCCACATCGAACAATACCAGGTTGCGGATAATAAATCCCTGGATAAACAGGTAGATGATAAAATTAAATAATTGTGCCAGAAAATTTCTACCGTTCATAGATCCGGATAAATTGTTGTTCTAGTGAATCCTGTTCTGATTTAAATTTATTTTCTACGATATAAACGTAGGCTAACTTGCTAAATGGAGTAGACAAACCCACAGTAATATCGTAAAAAGTAGCATTATCTTCAATATTGATATCGCTTACCCTTCCCACTAAAATACCTTTGGGAAACAGACCACTGTAACCAGAGGTAACTATTGTATCGTCTTTAACGATATCAATATGCCGGGGTACATACATTAATTTTGCCAGTGAGGGTTCCCTTCCATCCCATTGGGTAGTACCCAATTCATTATTGCGTTTAATTAACGAAGAAACCATCATATCGGTATGCAGCAGAGAAGTTATTACCGCATATTTAGAAGACACATATTTTACTTTACCTACTACTCCTTCCGGGCAAATAACTCCCATTCCGGGTTTTACGCCGTCTCGAGCCCCCTTGTCGATGGTAATACTGTTTTTTATCCGGCGCACCGAATTATTAATTACTTTAGCAGGTAAAAACGCGTACTTCTGGTCAATCAATATACTATCGACCGATGCTCCAACGGCTGTGCTATCTGATGATGCGGTATCAAGGCCCCAGAAAAACTGAGGCATACTGGCATTTTCCCGATTGGCCAGCGCTTTTCTTAACTTTGAATTTTCTTGTGATAAACTTTCATTTACTTCTTTCAGGTAAAAATAATTCGAAATATCACTTGAAACCTTCATAACAGAAGCAACCGCGTCGTTAGAAGAGTTCAAAAGAGCTGTTTCCTGATAAGAAGTATTGCTGGCTATGAAGATTACACAGAAAATCTCCAGTAACGCAAATACAATAAACGCCCTGTAATTAAATAAAAATGAAAGCAATCTACGCATTTAAGCTAGGTCATCAACACAGATTTGAAAGAATCAAGTTTCTTCAAAGCTATTCCTGTTCCTCTTACTACAGCCCTTAGCGGATCGTCTGCCACATGTACAGGCAGTTTGGTTTTCAAAGCTAAACGTTTGTCAAGTCCTCTTAGCAGCGCGCCCCCTCCCGTAAGATGAATACCATTATCGTAGATATCGGCTGAAAGTTCCGGTGGCGAAATTTCAAGCGCTTTTAATACAGCTTCTTCAATTTTTGAAACTGATTTATCAATAGCAAAAGCAATTTCTGAGTAAGAAACTTTAATAACTTTTGGAATCCCTGTCATTAGGTCGCGTCCTCTGATTTCGAAATCTTCAGGTTCCTCATCCAGTTCGGTTAAAGCAGAGCCTACTTCCAGTTTCACTTTTTCCGCAGAACGCTCACCAATCAGCAGGTTATGCTGACGGCGCATATAATCAAGAATATCGCGGTTAAATGTATCGCCAGCTACACGGATGGACTGGTCGCATACAATACCCGATAATGCGATTACCGCAATTTCGGTAGTGCCTCCTCCAATATCAACCACCATAGAACCTACAGGCTGATCAATATCAATACCAATTCCAATAGCGGCAGCAATGGGCTCATGAATCATGTATACCTCTTTGGCACCAGCGTGTTCGGCCGAGTCTCTGACAGCCCTTTTTTCCACTTCGGTAATACCTGAAGGAATACAGATAATCATGCGGTGGGAAGAAGGCAGATACCGGCTGCCCATATCTATCATTTTGATCATACCACGAATCATATGCTCGGCAGCATGAAAGTCGGCAATTACCCCATCTTTCAGAGGGCGAATGGTTTTAATATTTTCATGGGTCTTTTCATGCATTTGCATAGCCTGTCGACCTATGGCAATTACTTTGTTATTGGTTCTGTCAATGGCGATGATAGAGGGTTCGTCTACAACTATCTTCTCCTTGTTTATAATTAGGGTATTCGCAGTGCCCAGGTCAATGGCAATATCATTGGAGAAAAAATCAAAAAATCCCATGTTTTGTTATTGAATTTCTTTAAAAGTTTGTTTATAAAAATAGTGATGGAGATTTACAAATATGTTGTTTGTTCGCGTTTATTAAAATTATACTTTTTTTCACCTTTCAATCAGGTAATATATTATTCAATTATGCAAATATTTGTAACTACCAACTTTTATTTGTTTCTCTATAGCAATTAAAACATCAAATTTAAAACCATATCCGTAATTGTTTGCCCAGAAACAACAATTATTATTAAATAATAAGGATGCCGCGCCTTTAACAAATTTTCAGAAATAACACTTACTTTTTTTTAAATGAATACTTGAAAAAAAATATTACATGGAGTTGTCCATTATTCAGGTATATCCTCAGGTTTTTTTTCCAAATCCAACAACTCCGATTTTTGCATCGTACTCATTACATTAAGGCTATCCAGCACAGCACTGTATATTTCATTCATAGTTTCCAGGTCTTTTACATAATACTCAAAACTTTTGTAATAGACAGAATCTATGATATGATGTTTTTCAAAAAGATATTTCTCATAATGCTTAAACAGAAGCCTTGCAGAATCAGATTTTACTCGTAACAAATCTATTTTAGCTTCAGCAAGATGCAGGTCGACTAAAAAACTTATCATTTTTTCTTTTGAAAGCAACCCCTCCGGTGGTTCCACTTCATCATTCCCACACGCAAAAACTATAAGTAAAACAAATAAAAAAAGTTTTTTCACATTCAAAATTATAACTTATACGATTTTATCGCAAAGTAAACAACATATTAATAAGATTTTTGCGTTATCGAGAAGCGATTCGCGCGTAAACTTTGCATCCAAAATAGTACCAAGTATTCTTATATATCTTAAAAGATGAATCTTCAGATAAATAACGCTTCCGTACATATCGGATCAGGTGCAGGGAACCTCCTTCACCAGGCATTATCAACTGCAAGAAAAGAAATAAAAATTGTTTCTCCCTACCTGGATGCCGAATTTATACAAGAATTAATCGAATTTTATAAAAATAAAAATCTTACTATTATGCTCATTACCACTTTATCAGGTGAACCCATGGGCAATGCCGACCAATATGATTGCCGTAATGAACTCATTAAACAACTAAAACATCCTAATAAAAAAGGGTTCCAACGAAAAGAAAAGCTAAACAGCCTGTTGGTTTTTTTATACATAGCCCTTTTCACCTTTGCAGGTGCCTGCCTTTACACGTATCTTTTCTATCATTTGTATGCCCAGGTTACTTTGTTGCTTTTATTTATCGGCAACCTAATCGTAATTGGTGCGCTGAGAGCAGAAATTTATAATATTCCCACTTATTTGTATTCTTACCAAACCCTATTCCCTTTACGGGTATTTATTGCTCCAAACCACCAGCAAATCAAAGAGAAAAGCAAGTTTCTGATGCATGCTAATATTTTTTGTATTGATGATGAAACTGCCTTTATCGGTTCAGCTAACTTTACATTATCTGGCCTGAAAAGCAATTACGAATCGCTGGTAGAAATCAAAGATGCCAAAGCAGTGCTGGAAATTAGCAGCGAAATAGAAAAACTTTATCAATCGTCGTCCGAAGATCTGAGGCACGTTGATATGGCAACATGGGGCAGAACCATTTATCCGGAACCTATTCACTAGCCTAATAAACGAATTTAAATAACATTCAGCAATTGCTCTTTAATTTTCTCAAGTTCCTCTTTCATCCCAACTACCAAGTGTTGCATGCCTGCATCGTTTGCTTTGGAGCCAATCGTATTAATTTCTCTTCCAATTTCCTGGGATATAAATCCCAGTTTTTTGCCTGGCGCATCTTTTCCCCCTAATACCTCTCCAAAATAAATAAGGTGATTTTTAAGCCTTACAATTTCTTCATTAACATCCAGTTTTTCTATATAGTAAATAAGCTCCTGTTCAAACCGGTTCTCGTCGATCTGGTCTGCATTAAGCAGTTCAGTTACCTTCGTACGTATGCGCTCTTTCACAGCTTCGTCTCGGGATGGTACTAAAAACTCACATTCGCTCAAAAGTTTTTTTATGGTTTCCATGCACTGCCGCAGGTCATTTTTCAGGGCATTTCCTTCCTGTATTCTAAAATCATCGCACTGCCGCATTGCCTCGGTAATATGTTTTTTTACCTGCTGCCAGATTTCATCTGAAACGATATCCTGTGTGCCGGCCTGCAGTACATCAGGAAATTGAATCGCCAGATTAAAAATATCGTCGGTAGTAGCGTTTACTTCCTCGGCCAGGTTCTGAAGATTAATAAAATAAGATTTAAAAAGGGGCCTGTTAATCAAATTACTGTTTACCGGCATTTCTTTACTTTGGTATTCCAGGTTTAATACTACTTTCCCTCTTTCCAACATACCTGATACCATCCCTCTTACCTCCATTTCTTTTTCCGCGAAAGACCGAGGTAACCGTAAGGTTAAATCCAGAAATTTACTGTTCAGTGCCTTAATTTCAACAGAAATAGTAAATTCATCAGAATCGAACTGAGTTCTGCCATAACCCGTCATTGATTTGATCATAAATAAATTGGTATGAGATAGATAATGAGAAACTAAAAGTAAGCGTGTTGGCACACACTAACAAGTGAAATTATAAAATAAAAATCAGATTTCAGAAAATTAAGATTCCCCATTCAGCGTGGCTGTGTAACATCCCGGGTAATGAACGAATCAATCAACGCCTGGGCTTTTCGCAAAGTATCTTGCAGATTAACGTTTACCAGGGTAATATCAAATTGATTTTCGAACATCATTTCCGATTCTGCCTTGGCCAGCCGTCGAACAATACTCTCTTCAGAATCGGTTTTACGGCTACGCAATCTTTTACCCAATTCATCTATTGAGGGAACCCTTACAAATACCGCAAGTGCCTGATCTTTGAAATAATTCTTCAGATTAATGCCGCCCCGCACGTCCACATCAAATAATACATGCTTATCTTCAGCCCAAATCCTTTCTACTTCGGACTTTAAAGTTCCATAATACAAGCCTCCATACACTTCTTCGTACTCTATAAAAGCATTTTCCCTAACTTTCTGTCTGAATTCTTCAGAAGTTAGAAAGTAATAATCTCTGCCACCAATTTCATTTCCTTTGCGTTGTTCCCGGGTGCAGGCCGATATGGAAAAGCCCAAATTTTTGTTTGTAGACAACAGGTATCGTACAATCGTGGTTTTTCCGGAGCCCGAAGGAGCAGAAAAAATAATAGCTTTTCCCTGTCGCATGAATATTATGAATTACCTCTGATTTTTTCTTTTATGATATCGGCCAAACCATCAGGTACAAGCTTATAAGCCAATTTCGACTTAAATATGGATCGAAAAGCTTTTTCCGATTCCATATATTCTCCTACCCAGGGCCAGTTTTTAATTTGCCGGGTAAAATAACTGGTATCCTCCTGCGAGGCTTCATTGTCCATTACCAAAGGTAATAGCTTCATACATTTTTCGTAGGCTTCCGGTTCAATAATTTCATTCATATTGATGTGTTTAAAGAACCTGTCTTTTACATGATTTGAAGACGACATAGCTTAAAAAGTAATTAGCAACAATTTATTAATATCCCAAAGATTTTGCATATGATTTGAGTTTTTCTTTCAAAAGATTTCTGGCTCTGTGTAAGCGTGAACGTACCGTGCCAATGGGTATATCCAGTATTTTTGCCATTTCCTCATAAGTAAACCCTTCAAGATCGCATAATATAATTACCGTTCGAAAATCTACCGCCAGCGAATTAAGTGCATTGGAAACCTCATCTCCAATCATATCCTGTACGGCATCTACTCTTAAGTCAGAAGTTATATCTTCGTCTAAGTTATCAGAATTGTAGAAAGTTTCAACCTCTTGGTAATCAACTTTTGAGGGTTCTTTACTTTTCTTTCTGAAATCATTAATGAAACTATTCTTTAAAATGCGAAACAACCAGGCTTTCGCATTAGTTCCCTGCTGAAAAGATTCGATAAATCGAAAGGCTTTCATGTATGTGTCCTGAACCAAATCTTTGGCATCATCTTCATCAAATGTCAAACGGTATGCAAAATTATACATAGCGTCAATTTGAGGAAAAAATTCGTTATCAAAGATATGAAGCTTTTCCGAAGCTGTGTAACTTTGACGTTGATTTTCAGTCATATGACTATTTATTTATAAGTACTCAAATGAGCATAGGGTCGTTTTCATTGCTGCTCAAAAAATTTTGTCGTCTAATCCCCTATTCCTATTAACTTATGTTGGTTAATAAAGTTATATCCAAATTTCAGGAAGATCATATTATTTTATTTTACAAACGATCATCTATTTTATAATTATTTATTTTAACTCTTTATCATGATTTACAGAATTCAATCACTAATACTGTTGGGAGTGGCCATTTGTATGGGGCTGGTATTGCTGTTTCCTATCTGGAGCAAAACCAATCCGCAAACCAACGAAAAAGCCCAGCTTGATGCCTATTATCTGATTTACCAAACAGAAGCTGCCGGAAATGCCAACGAAAACTTCGAAGTGCAGGAAAAACGAGTTGCTTATGTAATTGCCATATTGGCCTTCCTGGCTTGTATTGTCGCCTTTTATGAGATTTTCCGTCACGATAGTCGATTAACGCAAATCAAACTGGGCGCACTAAATGCAGTACTAATGGCAGGTACTTTGGGAGCCTGCGTATACTTTAGCTTCCAGGGAGAAAAAATGGTGGATACTGGCTCCCAAGGCACGTACGATCTGGGATTTATTCTGCCGGGCATTGCGCTTATTTTGAATCTGCTGGCCAACCGGTTTATTCGAAGAGATGAAAAGCTAGTACGATCGGTAGACCGGCTCAGATAACAAAAATCCGTCATATTTCGATTTTATTTATGTGCTTTGCCAAGCAAGACTGACAGAAAGAAGGCTCTAACTGACAGGCTGTCACACTTTGGAGTAGTGGAATAAAATTTGAAACTGTATCTGCTGTAACCTATAATTTTTAACTTAAACAGATAAAAAAATGGTGGAAGAAAAAGGTACGATTTCCATTCATACCGAAAATATTTTTCCGATTATCAAAAAGTTTTTGTATTCGGATCATGAAATTTTTCTGCGTGAACTGGTTTCCAACAGTGTAGATGCCACACAAAAAATTAAAAGACTGGCTTCTTTGGGCGAGTACAAAGGTGATTTAGGAGATCTTACAATTGAGGTTAGTTTCGATAAAAAAGCCAAAACCATTACCATTAGTGATAAAGGTATTGGCATGACAGCCGAAGAAATTAAAAAATACATCAACCAGATTGCCTTTTCCGGAGCTTCTGAATTTGTGGAACGCTTTAAAGAAGCAGGCGATGCCAAAGAAATTATTGGTAAATTTGGTTTAGGATTTTATTCCGCGTTTATGGTTTCTAGTAAAGTAGAAATCGTAACCAAATCGTATCAGGAAGATGCCGAACCTGCGCGCTGGATTTGTGAAGGTAATACTGAGTTTGAAATTGGCCCTGCTGAGAAAAAAGAACGCGGCACCGAAATTATTCTGCACATTGCTGATGATTCTAAAGAATTTCTGGATCAGCACCGCATACAAAATATCCTTAGCAAATACTGCAAATTCCTGCCGGTTCCCATTAAATTCGGAACAAAAGACAAGTCGGAAGAAGATGGGAAAGACAAAGACGGTAATCCTAAATACAAAACCGTTAAAGTTGATAACATCATTAATGATACTAATCCGCTTTGGACGCGGCAACCCAGCGACTTGCAGGATGAAGATTATCTAAAATTTTACAAAGAGCTTTATCCTTTTGCGGAAGACCCACTTTTCTGGATTCACCTCAATGTTGATTTTCCGTTTAACCTTACCGGAATTTTATATTTTCCAAAAATTAAGGAAAACTTTGATGTGAACCGGAACAAAATTCAGCTTTACTCCCGGCAGGTGTTTATTACCGATGAAGTAAAAGATGTGGTTCCTGAATTTTTAATGCTCTTACATGGCGTTATCGATTCACCCGATATTCCGCTAAACGTATCCAGAAGTTATTTGCAGTCAGACAGTAACGTGAAGAAAATAAATTCTCACATTACTAAAAAAGTAGCAGATAAACTGCAGGAACTTTTCAAGAAAGATCGGAAAGGATACGAAGATAAATTTGACAGCATCGGTTTATTTGTAAAATACGGAATGATTGCCGAGGATAAATTTTACGATAAAGCCAAAGATTTTGTATTACTGAAAAATACGGAAAATAAGTATTTTACTTTAAACGAGTACAAAGAACAGGTAACGGCCAATCAAACCGATAAAGACAGTAATTTAATTTATCTGTATACCAGCAATTTGGGCAAACAGGATGCTTACATCCAGTCGGCCAGAAAAAAAGGGTATGATGTGCTGGTAATGGACGGGCAATTGGATAACCACTTTACCAACATGCTGGAGCAAAAGCTAGAGAAAACACAATTCAAACGCGTTGATGCTGATACAGTTGATAAATTAGTTGATAAGGATGAAAAGGCAGAAAGTGTGCTTTCTGAAGATGAATCCAAGCAGGTTAAGGAAATTTATGAAAAGGCCATTAATTCTAAGGATAAAACGGTGGTTGTAGAATCTATGTCACCTGACGAAATGCCGGTAACCATTACCTTGCCCGAATTTATGCGGAGGATGAAAGACATGGCAGCCATGGGCGGCGGCATGGGAATGATGGGAAACATGCCCGATCATTATACCGTAACTGTGAATGCCAACCATCCGCTAACCGGTAAAATACTGAAAGCTGAAAAAGAAGATGAAAAAACGCGACTGGCCAAACAAGCGTATGATTTGGGCATGCTTTCACAAAATCTTCTTACCGGCGCTGACCTTACTGACTTTATAAAAAGAAGTGTAACCATGGTTGCCAATTAATTTAGGTGGTAACTATATAAAATTGAGCCTGCCTGATTTTTAGGTAGGCTTATTTTTTTTACCTTTACTAAGAAATTATCCTATTACTTTTTGATTAATGAAAACTCATGGAATCGTTTAAAACTATTGTTCTTACTTTTCTGCTTCTTTTTCATATAACCCTGGTTATTGTAATTGTAAATCTGGATCAGTCATTCACCTGGTTATTGAATAACCCCGAGGTAATGAAATTCGCGACCATTACCGGACTTATTTTAGCTTTTTTGTATGCTTTTCTGAATTACCTTGAAAAAAATTCATATGAGCGTAAACTCCGCAGATTAGAAAGAGAGAAAAATGAGATAAAAGCCAAATTTTACGATCAGAAAGAAGAGGAAGAAAGAATTGATAAATCGATAAAATCTTTCGGAAACTCTTTGGAACAACCAAAAGATATTGAAACAGATAAGAATAAACCTAATTCTGATATCAATACTTACGAATGAAATAGTTTCAGAAAAAAAACATAATAATTTCTTCAACATCCCCTTACCTTTAAACGCAAAGCCATTGGAAGCTATTATCCGTGCTGAACTGGAAAACGCAAAACAGATACTGGACAGGTTTCTTGAAAACACTGAAAACCTTAATAAAATTGAGCAGGCAGCCCGACTATTTGCTGACACCATTCAAAAGGGAGGAAAAATAATGTCGTGCGGTAATGGAGGATCTCATTGCGATGCCATGCATTTTGCGGAAGAGCTATCCGGGCGTTATCGTGAAAACCGCCGTCCACTCCCGGCTTTGGCTATTTCCGACCCTAGTCATTTGTCCTGCGTAGGTAATGATTATGGTTATAATTTTGTTTTTTCCAGGTTTATAGAAGGTTTGGGTCAAAAAGGTGATACACTGCTGGCCATCAGCACCAGTGGTAATTCAGCCAACATACTGGAAGCTGCCCAAATGGCCCGGCAAAAAGAGATTAAGGTAGTAGCCTTAACGGGTAAAGATGGTGGGCAACTTGCTTCGCTGGCTAATCTGGAAATCAGAGTTGACCATGTGGGTTTTGCCGACCGCATTCAGGAAATTCACATTAAAGTTATCCACATCATAATTCTGCTGATCGAGAAATTAGTTATTTGACAGAAGAATTAAAATTATGCTTGCAAAAACTTATGGAAGCGCCGTTTACGGAGTTGATGCTTTTTTAATTACGATTGAAGTAAGTGTAGGACAAGGCACTAAATTTTTTATGGTGGGCTTGCCCGATAGTGCGGTAAAAGAAAGTGAACAACGGGTAGAAGCTGCCATTAAATATGCTGGATTTTCCATGCCTCGCATCAAAACAGTGGTCAACCTGGCACCTGCCGACATCCGCAAAGAAGGTTCCGCCTACGATTTACCCATTGCCGTTGGTATTCTGGCTGCTTCAGGCCAAATCAACTGCCCCGATCTGGATAAATACATGATGATGGGCGAACTCTCGCTGGATGGTATTTTGCGCCCGGTAAAAGGCGTTTTGCCCATTGCCATTGAAGCAAGAAAGCAAAAATTTAAAGGTATTATTTTACCCAAAGAAAATGCTTCTGAAGCAGCCATTGTAAACAACCTGGATATTATTCCGGTAGAAACCATAAAAGAAGCCGTTGATTTTCTGGAAGGAAAGCTTGAAATTAAAGCTGAAAAACAGGAAACCCGTGATGTATTTTTTTATGAAGCTGATAAATTTGATGTTGACTTTTCGGATGTACAAGGGCATGAAAGTATAAAAAGAGCATTGGAAATTGCTGCGGCAGGGGGACATAATGTAATTATGGTAGGCCCTCCCGGTTCGGGAAAAACCATGCTAGCCCGCAGGATGCCCACCATTTTACCTCCTTTAACTTTACACGAAGCGCTGGAAACAACAAAAATTCATTCAGTAGCTGGCAAACTTACCAATGGTTCGTCACTTATTGCCAAACGGCCTTTTCAATCGCCCCATCATACCATAAGCGATGCGGCTTTGGTAGGCGGAGGTAATATTCCGCAACCTGGGCAAATTTCCCTGGCGCACAATGGAATTTTGTTTCTGGATGAATTGCCTGAATTTAAACGTTCAGTGCTCGAAGTATTACGGCAACCTTTAGAAGAAAGAGCTGTTACCATTTCGCGAGCCCGCGGTACCATTACCTTTCCTGCCAATTTTATGCTGATTGCCAGCATGAATCCTAGTCCTTCTGGCGATTTTTATAATCCTGATGAAGGTCACCCGGATTCTCCCATGATCATTCAACGTTATTTAAGTAAAATAAGTGGTCCGCTACTAGACCGTATTGATATTCATATTGAAGTAAATCCGGTTTCGTTTGATGAAATCGCGTCTACTCGCAAAACAGAGAGCAGTGCCGCAATCCGCGAACGCATCATCAAAGCTCGTAAAATACAAACCCAACGGTTTGAGAAGATAAATGAAACGCTGGAAGTGCCGGTTTATTCCAATGCTATGATGCCTCCCCCCATGGTGAAGGAAATCTGTACAATTAATCAGGCTGGACAAACTTTACTTAAAACCGCCATGGAGCGGTTAGGGCTTTCCTCCAGAGCCTACGACCGCATCTTGAAAGTATCCCGTACCATTGCCGACCTGGCCGGTACGGAAAATATCCAAATCGAACATCTGGCTGAGGCCATTCAGTATCGGAGCCTGGACCGGGAAGGCTGGCTGGGATAAAAGCTGTTCAAAGTCGGACATATTTGTCCATTAACGAACAAAGAAAATTCTGAAAAGGTGGATTTTTAGCTTTTTTTTCACTTGGCATACTTTTCCCTACAACCATTTAGTAATTTTTACTGTCTTTTCTCAGCAGTAAAAAAAATAACACATTCCTGGTTGCCGCAAACTATTATCCATCATGATAAAGAACTATCTCAAAGTGGCTTTCCGGAACCTGATAAAACAGAAGTTTTATTCTGTAATCAATATTCTCGGACTTTCCATTGGCCTTTCTGCCTGTATGCTGATAGGTTTGTTTGTTATTGACGAACTTAATTTTGACACCTATAATACAAAGGCTGATCGTATATACCGCGTTAACACTTATTTTAACCTGGGTGGACAGGAAAACAACTATGCTGTTTCGCCGGCTCCCATGGCAATGATGTTAGGAGAAACCTACCCGGAGGTAGAAACCGCAGTACGATTTAGGCAAAGAGGCGACTTTACTTTTTATCAGGATGGAAATGCCTATCGTGAAAATCGCATAATTTATGGAGATTCTACCTTATTTGATGTTTTTACTATTCCCCTATTGTATGGTAATCCTAAAACAGCGCTCACCCAAACCAATTCTATTGTAATTAGCCGGGCAACTGCTATAAAATATTTCGGTGCCGACTGGGAAAAAGATGTGCCTTTAGGGAAAAATCTGCTGGAGGGTGAAGACAAAACCCCTTACCAGATTACCGGCATTTTTGATAAAATTCCCAATAATTCTCATTTCCATTTCGATGTTTTTATAGCCATGGCATCATTGGATGAAAGCAGAAGCACCATGTGGCTCAGCAATAATTTTCAAACCTATTTGCTGCTACAGAAAGGTACGGATGTGCAGGCTTTTCAGAAAAAAATAAATGAGACTTTTAAAACTTATGCAGCCCCTCAGATCAAACAGTTTGCCAATGTTACAATGGAAGAATTTATGAAAGGCGGCAATAAGTTTGAGTACAGCCTGATGCCCCTTACCGATATTCATTTACACTCCGATTTACAGGCCGAACTTGCGGCGAATGGTGATATCAGGTATGTGTACATTTTCTCTGCTATCGCTTTTTTTATTTTGCTCATTGCCTGCGTTAATTATATGAACCTGGCTACGGCACGATCTTCAGGAAGAGCCAAAGAAGTGGGTGTACGAAAAGTAATGGGATCTGATCGCAAACAACTGATCGGGCAGTTTTTAGTAGAGGCCACCATTATCAGTGCTGTTTCGATGGCTGTTGCCTTGCTTGCCGCCGAGGTATTACTTCCTTTCTTTAATAATTTGGCCAGCAAACAACTTAGTATTAATTATATAGAAAACTGGTATATCCTTCCGGTACTTATAAGCATCGTGCTGATAGTAGGATTGATGGCAGGCAGTTATCCTGCCTTTTTTCTCTCTGCTTTTAAACCAGCCACAGTATTGAAAGGAAGTTTAGCCACAGGGTTACGAAATAGCTGGCTCAGAAGCGCCCTGGTTGTATTACAGTTTGGCATCTCTATTTTCCTCACCGTTAGCACAGTAGTGATGTACCAACAGCTGAATCTTATACAGCATAAAAGACTGGGCTACGACAAAGAACACGTAATGGTGATTCAGAATACCTACTATCTGAATAAACAGGCCAATAGTTTTAAAACTGAAATCTTGCGGAACCCAAACATACAGCAAGCCAGCTATTCCGCTTATTTACCTGCTCAAACCATCAACAGCAATAACAATTCTATTTTTCCAGACAAAAACCCACAAAGCTCTTACACTACTTCGGTTCCATGGTGGTATGTAGATTATGATTATATCAAAACTATGAAAATGAACATAGTGGATGGGCGCGATTTTTCCAGGGAATTCGGTACCGATTCTACCGCTATCATTATTAATGAGGCTGCTGCCAAGTATTTTGATTTCTATAAAAATGGAGGTACTCCTATTGGAAAAGAGCTGAGTCAGTTTGGCTTTGATGAGGATAACCCTACTGAAATTATTTCTTATAAAGTAATCGGTGTAGTACAGGATTTCAACTACGCTACCATGCGGGAAAAAATTATGCCGATGGTAATTGTGCTGGGAAACGACCATGGTGCATTGTCGCTGCGAATCAAGCCAGAGGATACGCGAAATACCATTGCCTTTCTGGAAGAAAAATGGACATCGTTCGTGCCTCAAATTCCTTTTGAATATTCTTTTATGGACGATCGATTCAATAATATGTATCGGGCAGAATATAAGGTTAGCAAAATATTTACGATTTTCTGCTCATTGGCCATCCTGATTGCCTGCTTGGGTTTATTCGGGCTGGCTTCTTATACGGCTGAACAACGAACCAAAGAAATTGGGATTCGTAAAGTGTTGGGCGCTTCTGTGTGGAGTGTTGTAATTTTGTTCTCTAAAGATTTTACCTGGCTCGTGTTTATCGCCTTACTGATAGCCGCTCCTTTGGCCTACTTTGCTATGAACCGATGGCTGGCAGATTTTGCCTATCGCATCGACATCGGTCCTCAATTTTTTATAATAGCCGGTTTGATTGCCCTGGCGATTGCCTGGATTACAGTAAGTTATCATGCGATACGAGCAGCGTTGGCCAACCCGGTAAAGTCATTACGAAGCGAATAACTAAAACGTAAAAATTCATCAAATTAATAGCATAATGTTCAGGAACTATCTCACCATCGCCCTACGTAATTTGTGGAAATTTAAGCAGATTACCTTTATCAACATATTTGGTTTGGCAGTAGGTATGGCGGCCTGCATCTTAATTTTGCTGTTTGTACAAAATGAACTGAGCTACGACCGTTATCATGAAAATGCTGACCGGGTCTACAGGATGTCCCGTGAGTGGCGCAATACCGATGGAGAAACCAGCCTGCATCTGGGCCATGTGGCTCCGCCTTTTGCTCCTTTACTAAAAAACGATTTTCCCGAAATTATCCAGCATGCTGTGCGCCTTCTGAGCGATAATCCGCTGATCACTTACGAGGCAGGAGATAAACTGATCGTAGAAGATAATTTCTTCTTTGCTGATTCAGACATATTCGATGTATTTACTTTTCCTATGGTAGCAGGTAACCCTGAAACTGCCCTACAAGAGCCCAATTCCCTAGTCATTACCGAAAGCACGGCAAAAAAATATTTTGGTAATGATGATCCCATCGGCAAAACCCTGAATTATAATAATCAGGTTGATATGAAAGTAACCGGAGTGGTAAAAGATGTGCCAGATAATTCTCACTTTCATTTTGATATGCTCTGTTCTTTTATTACGGTAGAAAATTTCTTCGGAAGAGAAAACCTGATGTCGAACTGGGGAAGTAATAATTACGCTACTTACCTGCTTTTACCGGAGGGTTACAATCTGGATAATTTATCGTCACAATTTCCTGCTTTTTTCGATAAACACATGGAAGCCTACCAGGGAATTCCTCCTTCAAAATCCAATTTCCTGCATCTCTGGCCGCTTACTGACATCCACCTGCATTCTCATCTGGATTCTGAAATAGAAAATAACGGCGACATCGCGTATGTGTATATTTATACCATCATTGCCCTGTTTATTCTGGGAATTGCCTGTATCAACTTTATGAACCTGTCAACCGCCCGGGCTGGCAGAAGAGCCAAAGAGGTGGGCGTACGGAAAGTTATGGGAGCTTTGCGCTCTTCACTAATCAAACAATTTATTTCAGAATCAATGCTGGTGGCGGTATTTTCATTAATAGTAGCTTTGGTTCTGGCTGTTTTACTGCTTCCCTATTTCAATAATTTTGTAGGAAAAAGCCTTTCGCTTGACATTGGAAATAACCTTTTTATAGTTTTACTGTTGGTTGGCATTGTATTGATTGTAGGAGTACTGGCAGGAAGTTATCCTGCTTTCTTCCTGTCAAAGTTCCAACCCGCTACTATACTTCGTAGCAAAAACATACCAAAAGGATCGCATGCTTACTTAAGGGGAGGCTTGGTAATTTTACAGTTTACCATTGCCATAGCGCTGGTAATTGGATTAATTACCATTGAAAAACAACTGAATTATGTAAAAAGCAAACCATTAGGCTTTAATAAAGAAAACTTGCTGGTAATGCCGGCCAGCGAGGAAATTTACAATAAGTTTGAACTAATCAAGGCCGAGTTGGCAACGCGGCCAGGCATTGCCGATGTTACACTTTCCAGCCGGGTACCTTCCGGCCGGTTGCTGGATTCGCAGGATGCCAAAGCTGAAAGAAACGGCAAATTGGAAGATGTAAATTTCCGAATTGCCGATGTACACGTAGATCACGATTTTATGAATTCCTTCCAGATACACATGGCAGGCGGTAGAAATTTTGATAAAAATCTGGTCAGCGATTCTACCGAAGCTTTTATCATTAATGAAGCAGCCGTAAAAGCTGTTGGCTGGCCTTCAGCCGAAGAAGCGGTAGGTAAAGAATTCCACTATGGCGATCGTCAGGGGTATATTATTGGTGTGGTAAAAGATTTCCACTTCGAATCGTTACACCAGCCTATTGCCCCTATCGTTTTTATGATTACGAATGGTAGGGCTAATAGCGTGATTGT
The DNA here is from genome assembly GCA_041745535.1 of Cyclobacteriaceae bacterium. GTDB lineage: Bacteria > Bacteroidota > Bacteroidia > Cytophagales > Cyclobacteriaceae > JBGTIS01. The sequence goes on from JBGTIS010000216.1 coordinate 19,985, forward strand.
GCGTGTGAATCAGGGTGCTATAGATCAAACACTAGCCTATCTGAAAGAACGCTGGGCTTATTTATTGCCGGGTTATCCGTTTTCTTATTATACAGTAAGCGATCAGTTCGAGCAACAGTACGCATCTGAGGATAAATTAGGATTGGTAGTTGAATATTTCTCGTTGCTGGCTATCCTCATCGCTGCCCTAGGCCTGATTGGCCTGGCTTCGTATATGGCTGAGCAACGTTTTAAAGAAATTGGAATTCGTAAAGTTTTAGGAGCATCAGTCGGACAGATACTTTTGCTACTGGGCAAAAACTTTACCTGGCTGGTCATTATTGCTTTTGTAATTGCCTGCCCAGTTGCTTACTGGCTGATGAGTCAATGGCTGGATACATTCGCCTATCACGATACGGTGAAATGGTGGGCATTCCTGATAGCTGGTGGCTTCTCACTCATCATTGCCTGGGTAACGATAGGTTCACAAACCATACGGGCTGCTACCAGCAATCCTATCGATAGTTTAAAAGATGAATAAATGCCCATTTTTTTTAGAATGGTAACCATACATTAAACCTAATCTGCTTTGCAATATGTTAAGAAGTTACCTGGTACTGACCATTCGCAATCTGATACGGCAAAAGTTGTTTACCACGATCAACATAACCGGGTTAGCTGCCGGGTTATCCTGCTGCATGCTTATTCTTTTGTACGTAGGTGATGAACTCAGCTACGACAGATTCCACACCAAATCTGATCGAATTTACCGAATCAACTGGACCAGCGAACTCAGTGGCGAAAACAGGCAGTCGGCTTATACCGTAATACCATTGGCAGAAGTTATTACACACGACTTGCCGGAAGTGGAAGCCGTAACCCGATTGTATAACAGAAGCGGTAGCGTACAAATACAGGACGAGAAAAAGCAAGATATAAAATTTCATGAACAGCAGGTCTGCTTCACCGACAGCACTTTTTTCCGAATTTTTTCTCTGAAGTTTTTGGCTGGCAATCCAGATTTAGCGCTCACTGAACCCAATTCCGTGGTGATTACTGACGAAATGGCTCAGAAATATTTCGGTAAAATCGATATAATAGGTAAACCTTTATTGTACGACAATAAAACGCTGCTTAAAATCACCGGTGTTGTTGAAAAACTACCCAACCAGACTGATATTGACTTCGATATCCTGATCTCTTTCGAAACTTTATATTCAGTAGAAAGTAAAGAAATTTCTGATTATCTGCAATCCGATTGGCTGTATAACACTTCCTATACCTTTGTATTGCTCAAACCAAATTACAGACCGGAACAGGTAGAAACACAATTGTCCGAATTATTAAAAAAATATGCCGATGAGCGGGTAAAACAGCATATTACCCTGTCATTACAACCTCTAGATCAAATACATTTATATGCTGATGATGTTGAAGAAAACCCCAGTACTGGTAGTATTACTTATATTTATATTTTTACGGCCATCGCCTTCATCACCTTACTAATTGCCAGCGTTAATTTTGTGAATCTGGCAATGGCGTCCTCTTTGCAAAGAGCTAAGGAAGTAGGTTTGCGCAAAGTGTTGGGAGCCCGGCCCCGCCAACTGGCATTACAATTCCTCGGCGAATCGGTGCTGATATGTCTGCTTGCCTTTTTGCTGGCTTTTTTCCTTACTCAGCAGTTTTTGCCCTTGCTGAATGAGGTAACGGAAAAGCAACTTACGCTGAAACCTGTCGGAAGCAGTTATTTCTGGCTTGCCTGCATTGGTTTATTGCTTTTAACCAGCCTGTTTGCTGGCGCTTATCCAGCTTTTGTAATGTCGTGGTTTGAGCCGATAAGGGCATTAAAAGGGAAGATTAGGGGCATATCACAGGGAAGTCTATTACGTAAAACGCTAATTGTAGCTCAGTTTTCAACTTCCTTTATCCTGATAGTAGGGGCGGTAGTAATTTATCAGCAACTTCAATATTTGCGCAATAAGCCGTTAGGGTTTCAGAAAGAACAAATACTAATTGTACCTGTTTTCGGAAGCAATGCCTCCAGCATAAGCCATGCGGTTGATGCCACACAACGGGGTCGCATGAATACTTTTGAAAATGAGTTGATGAAGGTCAGCCATATCAGTGGGGTTACCACTGCTTCTTCTATGCCTGGAAATGGTTTTATAAGAGGGTTGGTAATTCCGCAGGGATTTAGCGAGCAGGATAATCTTTTTGTTCCCTGGATTTCTGTAGATTATGATTTTATTTCCACCTTCCGGATACCGTTAGTGGCGGGACGCGATTTTTCTAAAGAAACAGGTGCCGATCACCTGCAGTCATTTATTCTCAATGAGACGGCTGTACGTATGTTTGGATGGGAAAATCCTCAGGAAGCCATCGGAAAAAAAATAATCCGTGGTGATCAGCAAAACGGTAAAAATGGATCTGTAATCGGTGTTATTAAAGATTTTCATTTTAACAGTTTAACCCAACCCCTCGAGCCTTTGATTCTGGACGTGAATCCTTCCCGGTTTACAGAATTTGCGGTAAGTCTTCAACCCAGGCATACACCAGAAACTATTACCTATATAAAGAAACAATGGGACGCCACTTTTCCCGAACGGGTATTCGAATACAGTTTTCTGGATCAGAATATCAATGCCATATATAACACGCAGGCGAATTTGGGCAAAACTATTGGGTATTTTGCTGGCATTACTATTTTCATTTCCTGTTTAGGTCTGTTTGGATTAACTTCTTTGTTTGCCCTACAGCGTACCAAAGAAATTGGCATTCGCAAGGTATTGGGTGCTAGTGTAAAAGGAATCGTTCTGCTGCTTTCTAAAGAACTGATAGCGTTGGTAGGTATTGCTTTGGTTATTGGTACACCTGTGACCTGGTATGCCATCCAATGGTGGCTTCAGAATTTTGCTTTCAAAATTAACCTGTCATGGTGGATATTTCTACAAGCTGGGATAGTAGCATTAACACTGGCCTGGCTGGCCATTAGCTATCAAACTATCAAAGTTGCTTTGACCAATCCGGTAGATAGTCTAAAGCAGGAATAAATTTGAAGGTGAACATCCGCATTTAAAGGTATTGTAAGCTTTAGCGATGAACAGTATTATAATGCTCCCAGGCTTTTTCAAAAACCTGTATGAGTTGTTGGTTTACTATGGTGGTAGCACATTTGAAATGTGTTTCCGGACAACTTTGATAGCCATGTAAGCCACAGGGTCTGCAAGGCAAATTTTCTTTTGTTTCAATTACATATGAAAAGTCAGTTAATGGACCAAATCCAAATTCAGGGACCGTAGAGCAATACACAGCACAGGTCGGAGCGTTTACCGCTGATGCCAGATGCATGGGGGCTGAATCATTTACAAAATTGATGATAGCATCCTGCATAAGCGCCGCTGATTGAAGTAAAGAAACCTTACCAGATAAATTATATACATAGTCAGATTTAACGGATGATGCGATTTCCGCACAGAGCGAAACATCAGAAGGCCCTCCTATCAGAAAAATATTATCGTAAAATTCAAGCTGATTAATAAGACTTTTCCATTGGCCTTTAGGAAATTGTTTGGTAAACCAGATGGAAGCTGGCGCAATACATACAAATGGCTTTGACTTGTAAATCCGAACAGCCTGATAATCTTCCTCCGATGGATACAGTTTAGGTTGCCGGAAAGTTGCCAACTGATTTGAAATCTCAGGAATATGGTTAAGTAGCTGTAAGTTTCTATCTACTTCATGTATTTGATTCCCAAATTGGTGTAATACTTTTTTTGTAAATAAAAAAGAAAATGGATTTTCGTTAAAACCGATAGTATGAAATGCCCCCGATAATGCGGTTATTAATCCTGTTCCGGCAAACCGCTGGCAATTCACAACCAGATCATATTGGCCAGATCGAATATTTTTAATGAGCGCGATTAAATTTTTGTATTTATTCCGCTGCTTATTCCAAATTAAAATTTGATTGATTTTTGGATGTGCGATTAATAAAGTCTCATTTCCTTTACGGACCAATACATCAATAAGCGACTGAGGGAAAGCATTATGTAATGTTTCAATAATTGGGGTAGCAAGAATTACATCTCCAATAAAAGCAGTTTGTATAATCAGGATTTTTTGAAATTTCATTCTAGGTTAGGAAAAGTCCTCACAATCAGTTTTTTAATTTATCTGATACAGGATTAAAAACTCATAACTAAAAATAGTGTAATAGTACCCTTGATAAAAATCTAAAAAGAGGCAGGTTGTAGAACTAATTAATGCTTTCTGTTATCGATATCTACTTCGTTAACACTTCTTAACTCTGTTAAAATTTCCTCACAAATGCTTTCTACCCTATCGGCTGATTCTTTCAACATTTTTTCATTTACTTCATTCATACTAATTAACGCTTTCCCTCTCTGCAATTCAACCGACAGTTCTTCCAGCTTTAACAACGTTAGGGTAGTATAATTTTTATGTATAATAAAAGAAAGTTTTTCTTGTTCTAATTGTGTTATAATTGTTCTGTATCCTTCCTTTAGTTCCAAAAAAGAGCTAATATATAAACCTGATAGTTGCTTTTTGAATGTTAAATCGCCTTCTGTAAGGTCATTCAATATACTTTCTATCGATGAGGCAGATATTTTTTCTTTCTTTTTACCAGCATCAAGGTTCACAAAAATTTTCTGATAAAGTTCTTCTGAATGAAAAGGCTTGGTAGCAAAATCCGTCATTCCATGGGCCAGTACTTTCTTCTTAGTATCAGTGGTAGCCATCGCAGTCAGGGCAATAATCGGTACTTTCTTAGCATATTTTTTTTCCATAGAACGTATGGCCAATGTGGTTTCATAACCGTCCATTTCAGGCATTTGCAAATCCATTAAAATAACGTCATACCACTTTACCTTAACCATTTCCAACGCTACTCTTCCATTTTCCGCATTATCTACTTTGATACCCCATTGATGAAGCAGTTTGTTTGCTATTACCCGGTTAATGTCATTATCCTCCACCAGTAAAATATGAATATTACATTCTTTTAATTCCTGATATGAAGCAGGCACATTTTTTTGAATTTCATAACGTTCCTTACTTTTTCTGAGGGTAAGAGAAAAGTAAAAAACAGATCCTTTATTTATTTCGCTTTTTACAAATATTTTACTGCTCATTAATTCTAAAAGATTCTTTACAATAGCTAATCCCAGTCCTGTACCCCCATATTTTCTGGTAGTATCACTGTTAGCCTGAGAAAAGCTTTCAAATACTGCTGATATTTTATCCGAAGCAATACCAATACCTGTATCTTCAATACTAAAATTAATACAAATATACTCATCATTCTGCCATTCAGTAGCAGTTTTCATGGTTACTCCTCCACTATCTGTAAACTTTATTGAATTACTTACTAAGTTATTCAGAATTTGTCTGATTCGTATTGAGTCACCAATAAGGTTACGGGGAATAGCTTTGTCAAATACTACTTTTATATTGATTTTTTTTTCTTCTGCTTTGTATAGTGCGCTTTGTTCTATACCATCCAATACCTCTTTTAAATCAAAATCTGTTTCTTCCAACTCGATTTTATCCGCCTCTATTTTGCTAAAATCAAGTATATCATTAATTAGTAACATTAATGTATCTGCTGAAAACTTCAGGTTTTTTAGATGTGGAATTTGGTGGGCTTTTGGATTTTCTTCTAACAAAATTCGAACAATTCCAATAACGCCATTCAGCGGTGTCCTGATTTCATGTGTCATATTCGAAAGAAACTGTCCTTTTAACTGAGAGGCTCTTTTAGCTTTATCTTTGTTAAGCTTCAGATTTTGGATAGCTGGCCTGAAAAGGAAAATAATTTCTAAAATTAGAACAAAAAGAATAATTACTGAAAATAAATATTCTATTGATCTTAAGGAAGTACTGTTTTTATCAGCCAGTTTGGTATATTCATATACCAGGGGTTGCATTTTTTCATTAAAGGCTTCTTCATGAAATAAAATGGAAGCAACTAAAGTTTCATCATTTTCTAAGTCAGAAATAATTTTTCTTAAACTTTTTTGAATAACTTCAAAATGAAGCTTGGTTTTGCCAAAATCAATATTAATATAGGTTTGATTTGTGTAGTCTGATTGAAATACGGAATCATTAAGGTAATGATAATTTCTTTCCCAATTATTTATCAACTGGTCAAAAAAAGCGGGATTTTCCTTTAGCAAATTCGGATTACTTTTCAGTGCTGAAACAGACCTGACAATATCCTGATTTAGTATAATTTGATTACTAATTCTGATAATTGCTGTTAATCTTTCCTGCTGCTGATTAATCTGATGATGAACGATAAACTGGCCGCTTCCAATTAATATAATGGCTGAAAGAATAAAAAAAGCATACAAAACTTTAAAGTTTTTTAGCTCTAAACCCATATAGTTGTTTTGAATTTAGTTGACAGATACCACATGACTTTCATTTGAAACCGGGTTAACATCCGAATTCTTTTTGAATCCTTGTTTTTTCATGTCACCCCATTTTCTAATCCCCAGAAAAAGATAAAAATTGCCTACAAGAGACCAAAACAAAGTAAGCGGATGATATAAAAAAGGTTCTAGAAAAGCTGTCATCAGTAATTTTAATGTCTCAGTTTTTTTATTGTACTTATGAAATGTAAGCTCTTCAGCAAATAATGATAGCACAGACATTAATAATACGAAAGTATATACCATAGAAGAAATGGAAAAAAAATATATCCATTGAACCTGATCTTGCAGCAAAAGCACTACAAAATAAACAATTCCCGCCATTTCTATAAAAGGGGCCAGATATTCAAAAAACAACCAATATGGATAACTGAGAACTCCCATTAGCCCATAACGCGGATTTAGGAACAGCCCTCTGTGAAGCCAGAGTGTTTCTGCCGTGCCTCTTGTCCACCGGTTCCTCTGTTTACCTAAAATAGCTAAGTTGGCTGGGGCTTCTGTCCAGCACAATGGATCGGGAATATAAAACACCTTATACTTCATATTGTTCTGGTGCATATATCTTCGCATTCTGACTACCAATTCCATATCTTCTCCAACCGTCTTTAAACTATATCCACCACATTTCACCGCAATTTCCCTATCGAAAAGGCCAAATGCTCCTGAAATAAGTAACAATCCATTAAGCCGGCTCCAGGCAATTCTGTTTAACAAAAAAACTCTAAGATATTCCAAAGCCTGAAACCTTGCCAACATTCCTTTTGGCAAATTAACCTTTACCAATTGCCCATCTTCTACTACGCATGAGTTGGCAATTCGTACAATTCCGCCGGTAGCTATGGTTTTGGTATTACTTTGTAAAAAAGGTTTAACCATTTTTAAGAGAGCATCTGGAGCGATAATTGAATCCGCATCCATAGTGGCAATTAATTCGCTAGAAGAAATATTGAGTCCGGCATTCAGCGCATCAGCTTTTCCCCCATTAATTTTATCCACAATAATTAACCTTTTAAAAGCATAATTTTTGGACTTATAGATACCTTTTATAGATTTTGTGGATATCTCATAACTAACAGCGAAATTTACCTGAACCAAATCAAAATATTCTATTAGTTTTTCCAGAGAGTTATCTTTACTGCCATCATTTACAACAATTACTTCATAATTATTATATCGCAAAGATAACAGAGAGCGTATACTATCGATGATATTTGCTCCTTCATTATAAGCAGGCACTATCAGGGAAATGGAAGGGGCCAAGGGTGACGACAATATGGCATCGTAATTTACAAATCTATTTTTTCTCATATAGCTTAGTATTTCTACCAACGAAACCAAGCCAAGAATAAGATAACCTGAACAAATAATTATGGCATAACCAAAAATTACTTTTTCAGCCATAAAAACCAATATTTCTAAAAGTATTTCCCGCATAGTTATAAAAATGGATCTGCTACATGTTTTAAAACTTCCTGTTGCCTGTTCATTCCCTGTTGCCTATCAGGGATATTATTCACCTTAATACCTTTAATTGCTTTTGCGGTTACCAATCGGATATGATAACTTTCGTGAAATAAAAATGGCTTCAAAGTTAATTTATGATAATGGTTCCCTAGTTTGCCTATAGCCTGTATTACACATGCCTTTAGGTTGGTATCATCAATGTCCAACAAATTGAATAAACGATTAACGTGTCGGACTGCTTTGAGATTTACCAACGTTTGAACGGCAAAAAACTTAATTCTGAGGGATCTGTGGTTTAAAAGATCAACTACTTTTTCCAAACCATCTGTCTGTTTGAATAATCCAATCATCCTAAGAGAGAAAACAACCAGGCTATCGTTGTTAGAGGGAAGCCACCTCGAGAAATTTGGCAATAGTTCTTTTTCGGTATTTAATAGCTGATAATAAAAATTTAACTGTTGCCAATGAGATAAAGGCTTAAGATAGTTATCGAGAAAATATAATGGTATTTTTTGCGCCAATTTAATGGAAGCAATTTGAGCTTCCTGTGCTAAAATAGGCTGACGGGAATGTCTTAACCTAGATATTTCTAACCAGGCATCATGATAGCTCATTTCAGCCAATTCTCTTATTCCTTCAACTTGTTTGTTCCACTTAAAGCTTTTGAGCTTTTTCAGAGAAAGTTCGTAAAGTTTTAAATCCGTATATAGTTTCAACAACTGCTGTTCAGACTGCCCTGTGAAACTTTTTTTAAGGTTTATAATTAAGCCAATAAGTGTTTGCTGGCTTATTTTATTTGTCAGTCCATGCTGCTTGAACTTCTCAATAATTGACTTATTCAGGTGGTCAGCACTATTGGTTTCATTTTCAACCAGAGCTTCATAAATAAGTAATTGAAATTTAAATTTTAGTGCTTTGATTTTTTTGTTTGTGTTTTCTCTTTTCAACCTGCTTAAATAAATTACAATAATTAAACTGGAAGTTATAGCAAAAAATCCTAGCGCAATACAAATAAAGATATAAGCTATATATTCATTTATTCTAACATCTGAAATTCTCTCAATGAAATACAACATATACTCCTGTATACTTTGAAAAATAGTTAAAAGAAAAGTTTGCCTTGTGGCTTCACTGGCAGCTAACATGATTAAAATCTTTTTTCAATATATAGTGAAATGGTATAACGATCGGTTGTTCTGATTTCTCGATATTGTTCGTACTGATATTCGGCATATAATTTCAACAAAAGCCTGTTTCTCAGCACTGGATATTGATAATCGATACCGACTGCACTTGAGTGAAGTCGTTCAATTTCAGAAAGCGATACTATTTTTAGAGGTATCGTTCCGTTCGTAAGGTAAAAAGAGAAGTAATGATCTTTGTTATTGAAATATCTTCTACCCACAAAATGTCCTGTAAAATTATTACTTCCTTCTAATAAGGACATAAAGCCCCTTAATGAAAACCAATAATTAGAATAATATTTACCAGCCTGTGCAGTATAGATATATACATTGACAGGATCAAAATATAAACCTCTTATCCCCAAAGAAACCTCAAAGCCTTTGGGAAGCGATCGGTATAATTCAGCACCAAACCTTACTTTCGGAAATATCTTTCCATCTGATACGCCAAAATTGAAATAGGAATAAGTTTTGGCATTGTATCTTGGATAAGCATCTACTTCGGCCTGCAACGTTGATCTGTCAAAAATATAGGCATAATTTAATCTGGTCAATAAAGGCCCTATGTTAGTATTTCGCTGATAGGTTAGAGATGACTGATGCCATGGTGTAAACGTGTTACTAAACTGAGAATTAGCATAACTTACAGCCACAGAATTTTTTAGACTGGCTAATTGTAATTCTTCTAACAATGCAATTGCCTCCTCATTATCTGGATTTTGATCTAATAAATTTTCTAATAAATCTATGGCGTCTTCTGTTTTTTCTAATTCAGCTAAAGCTTTTGCTTGTAAATACTGAAGGTTGATATTATTTGGAAATTTTTCAATACCAATATTGCAAATCGCTAAGGCCTTTTCCGGATTATGATCCCATATTTCCAATCTGGTTAAAGCCTCATATGTTTCGCCCATAAAATATTCTTCTTTCAGGATTAATGTTTCAAAAACACTACGCCCAGGTTCAAATTTTCCATCCCAGGCAGATATTAATCCCAATAAAAACTGAGCGTCATTATTATCGGGATACAATGTTAATACCTGCTTAGTAAGTTTCTCAGCTTTATTGTATTCACCATCATAGGCAAAACTCCTGGCTTTATGCAAAGAATCTTCTACAGCTACCTGAGCTTTTCCATGAATGGAAAAGCTCATTAGTAAAACAATTGTAGCAATACCCGTTTTCATTTGAAGAATATTAGAAAAACGATATTTAAAAGAATTTAAAGTTATTATAGCGGATTTAAGCTTATTAACTTACAATAACAGATCCCCTTGTGATGGCTACAGACCTTCTAATTCTGATAAGCAGTTCAGGAAGATTAAATGGTTTTGACATAAAATCATTTGCGCCAAGTTCAAAAGCTTCCAATACTGTATCTTCCAGTCCTACAATAGACAGCGTAATAATAGGGATATCCAGATGTAAATAATTTCTAACGTAGGCGATCAACTCTAATCCTGATACAAAAGGCATTAGAATATCAGTTACTATTACATCTGGTTTTTCATATTCTATAATTTGCTTGGCAGCTTTTCCATCTGTAGCCGTAAAAATTTCACCAAAATTTTCTTTTCTTAGTTTATAGGCTATCATGTTTAATAAAGCATCATCATCATCAGCAACTAATATTTTCATTTTTATTAAGTATTAAAGATTTATAATAATTTTTAAATTAATTACCTATTGCCGCACAACTCGTGTAGCATATACTTTTTCATTAACAGTAAGCCTCGCGATGTAAATGCCTTTTACTAAGCTTTTCCCATCTAGAGGAATTTCATAAAATCCTGTAGTTAGATTCCCTTCAAATAAATTCATTACCTTATGACCAAGAACATCAAATATTTCCAACGAAACACGGTTTTTTGGATTTTTCAGATGAAAGACCAAGGTAGCTTGCTGGTCAAATGGATTGGGTATTATTTTCAATACATTTTCATTGCTTTCTTTTGGCTTATCAACTCCTGTTATTTCTGTGGTTCTGAAAACCACATTTTCCACTTCTATATCAAAGGCCTGGGCAGTGTTCTGATTTCCAAGGGCATTGAATACAATTGCTGTTATGTCTTCCGCGGAAAATGTTTCCTTTCCACTACCATTTCTATCTGTAAGTTCAGAAAAGTTAATGGTGTAGTCTTTTTTGCTTTCAGATAGCGTAATGTATTTCCGGTATTGTTTAAAGGATTCATGCACACTTTTCTTCATTAGAATTACTTCAAAGTTTCCAGTACCAGAAGCTGTAAATTTCAACTCGGTATACTGATTAAGATTTTTTGGCAATAATCCAGGTCTCAGATAACGGAACAATGAAGCATAAGTAGTAACTTCGCCTTTTACAACTGCTTTTCTCTCTACTAAAAATCCCTCTTCATTTTCTATCAGCGGTTGCTTCTGGGTATAGAACTCTGAAATTTCCGCTCCTCCTTTTTCATAATCTATTCCCCATGGGCCATCAGCAAAATAAAGTACATCTACACCCCCAACCAGGTTATTTTGAACAGAAAAACCAGCATCAAAAATATGACTAACAGGTAAATTAACTTTAAAACCTCCTATGGTATCTGCTGAAACGGGTAAATCAAATAAAAATCCTGAACGTTTTCCGTCTTCAATTTCTGCTGAAGAACCTCTCACTGAAAGTTCTGTGGCTTCAACTGAATTTGATAATGTTAATTGGATTTTACCCTGATTGTATTTGCCGCTTTTTACATATACTAAGGGGATGGTAGAAGGGTAATTATTGCGATAAATAACATCACCTTTTTTACCTAAACTAATAATAAATTCCTCTAACAATTTCTCTGTAAACTCTGGAGATTTTGCCCATATCTGCATATTAAAAACCTCTTCATTATCGGCAATTTCATACTCTTCTAATCCCCAATGATTGTCAACTATAAAAGAAGTTCCCTGGTTCTTAACAATGAAATTAATTGCGTAATCAACTTCTTCACCAGGTTGTTTAAGTTTGAACATAATATAAGGCTTGTCTTTTACATCGGTATGCCAGATGTCTTCCAATACAGCTCCATTTAAACGGTCGCATATCACTTTGGTGTGCTCATAAAGACCGTTTTTAGTTGTAATGGCGAGTATCGCGCCTAATCTTTGTTCTTTTTCATTCAGGTAATCTACAGCAAATACAGTGGAAGCATTTGTAATGCCTATCAGGTCACCTGGTGTAGTAATGAAAGCTTCGGTACTTCCAGGACCTTGCTCAGGAATAAAATCCAATGGTGTTACGGCACCTGAAGTTCTTGTGGAAGCTCCTGCAGCTTTAATCTGACCCGATTTTACCTTCGCCGCAATAAATTTTTCCTTAACCCTTCTTGCATTGTCCCTGTTACTGTTGACTCTCTTAAAATTCCTTGCGGCTATTTTAGTTGCTAAGTTGCCATTACTTTCTATCCCGCCATCTTCACCTCCGGTAGAAGCATTAATTCCAATATAAACTGTCGCGCTGTTATCAATCTCGTTGTTGTCTACTTGCAAAAGACTTATCAAAGTAGCAGTAAATTCTGATTCATCATTTACTACTACTTTAAGTGCCAATGAGGCTGAATCGCCAGTTACAAGCGTTCCTAAGTTCCAATACCCGATTCCAGAATCATAATTCCCTGCTGTAGCCTTCGAATTTAAAAATTCCAGATGATCAGGTAGTATTGCTGATATAATCACTCCTGCTGTAGTTTGCTCGCTGGTGTTTTTTGCTATTATATAAATGGTTGTAGTATCGCCATCGTTAACAAAAGCGCTGGACACACTAGTTGAAATACTAATATTAGTAGGACACAAGGGAAGTGTATTATCTAAAATCAATACATTACCATCCAAATGCCATGTTATTCCACTACTACCAAATGTAGCCGTAAAAACATTTTCGTGATAACCGGGCTTAAAGCTTACCGGTTGCCCTTCAAAAACAGAACTATCTGAAAAAGAATTTTTCTCTCCATACTCTAGGTTTACCGCACTTAGATTGGGATTAGAATAGCCCAACCTAATAGTATAAATATTATTATCATTAGCTATCAGACATCCTGCAAAAGGTATTACCGAAGTAATTTCTTCTGTAACCTGTACTTTACCCGAAAATTCTGAAGTGGCTTCATTAATTGTTGCTGTAGCTGTTAAAAATGATCCTACTGTTACGTTTTCAGGTAAAGGTATTACAAATTGAAATCTTGATGTTTGATCAGTTCCCTGCGCAAACCCATTAATAAAACCAGGACCATATTGACTGAAAGAAGAATCAGCATCTGCCACACTTCCTTCTATACCTGAGAATATATAGGTTTGTCCTTGGGGGAATGGCCGATCTGAACTATCTGCTAGAAAAAACTCAATTTCTGCTTCTACAGTAGACCAACCTTCTATTATTAGATTACCTTCCTTTACATATGAAGCAGAAAGAACAGGAAAATTTAATAATCCGTTTCCACCTATATCATAATCGTGAAAGTCGTTTAGTGAAACAAAAGGAGCTTTTCCGGTTTTATGATTTTCATTTGACTTTAGAAGATCAATACCAATTTGTTGGGTAGGACCTAACCCAGTATCAGAAAAAGAGGTTCCATTTAAGAAAATACTATTTCGACTGATAATATTTTTACCTGCGGCAGAAGTGATCATTATGCCGGCACCATAATTTTTTGTAATAATATTTTTCTTTAGTATGTTATTCTTCCCATATAGCCGAATGCCTGCCGTTTCCTGTTCGCCAATTCCACTTAAAGTGATGGTATTGTTTTCAATAGTATGGTAACCTATGCTAAAGTAAGAGTCGATACCAAAGGCCTGGTTATCTGTAATTTTGTTTCCAATAACCTTACACTCTCTATTGTACGATAGGTCTATTCCATCTCTATTCTTTATTCTGATACCATTGCGTAAAATTTCATTACCTTGAATTAGCCAGTTATTAGCACTTTTGTCCAGATATATTCCCCCTACCTCATTAAAAGCAATTATATTATTACTTAGCAGCACACTATCCGCTTCTTCAGCAGTAATTCCTGAACCACCAGAGCGCTCAGAGGCAGGATCTTCTATTTTATCAACGAAACTCCCAATTATATTTTGTGTAATCACCGCTTTGTGCGCCCCACTTGCCAGCACAATATTCGCAAACTTGCCCACACTACCCGAACTAAAACCATAAATACCAATGCCAATAATGGTTACTTCCTCAGCATTGATTTTTAATCCATATTGTATTTTCTTTTTGCCAATAATTTCTATTTCCGGTCCCTGAACATTATCCAACGCAAGGTTATCAACCCCAACCTTTCCACCAGAACCTAAAATTGCCGAATTTGTGTTTCCGGTAAAACCTGTCTGGCTGTTGCCATCAATAGTTAATTTATTTCTTGTTATTTCAGGAAGTTCAGATTTGATGTTGATTTCAAATACACCTCTTTCAACATCATAATTCGGATCAGTTAATGGAATATTAAAAGTAATATTCCCACTTCCTATACCACTATTAGCATCAGAAATAGCCTGACGCAATGAGCCCGCTCCGCTATCGTTGGTATTAGATACTGTTTGAGCAACGATAACGTTAAAATGGCATATACTAATAAGTATAACAAAAATAAATATGCTTTTCATATGCCTATAAAATTATACAAATAGTTATATCATTTTTTTTTTAAATTATATTTTTTATTACAAATACTATACAAATACTATTATTCAATTCAGAACTCAGCTTCTGCTTCAATTTTCAGCGGAAAAGTGAGGGGAAATTCCTACATAAGGAAAATATTTCCATTTTTGGGAATTAGAAAGGCTATTTATACCTGATTCAGTTGTTAGATAAAATGGCATTGAGTATGCCAGGAGCAACGAAATATTTATTTATCAGCGGGTATAAGGGAAAGTAAAAAAGCGCGCATCTGTAATTTTTTAGCGCATTGGTTTTTTTTTAGAAAAGTAGAGGCCTAATTTGCATATAGTTTTTACCTCAGTTTCAGATAAAAAAATGTTATACAAATTGTGAGAGTTGTAGCGGAAATACCACATCATGCCTGTAAAATCACTGTATTTTCCTGGAACTCAAAATACATTATTAAATTGGAACAAGGACCTTTAGAACAAACTTATAAAATAAGTGAATTGGATGTAGCTGGTGAAGAAGATATAAAAAACATATTACAGGGGAAATTTATGGAAGAAGCCTTAATCCGATTTAAAGAAATGGAGCAATCACTAATTGACGCAACCAGTCAGTTTTAACTATTTCTTACGGATATATTCAACAAAAGTATAAGCATACTTGTTCTTTTCATCAGCTTCATGCTCTTCTCTGTTAACTTCCGTCCAGTTTTCGGTATTAAATTCAGGGAAATAAGCATCGCCATCAAAAGTTGCTTTTATTTCAGTTAAGTACATTTTATCAGCTACAGAAAGTGTTTGCTTATATATTTCAGAACCTCCTAAAATATACAATTCTTCTTCTTTCTTTTGTTCAGCAAGTTTAAAAGCAGCTAACAGATCGTGTACTACGTAACAATTAGCAGGGTGGTAATCTTTACGGCGTGTAACGATAATAGTAGGGCGGCCAGGAAGTGGCGTACCAAGCGATTCAAAGGTTTTTCTGCCCATTACCACATAATGACCTTTGGTTTTATTCTTAAAGTATTTTAAGTCGGCTGGTAAATGCCATACCATGCCATTAGCCTTACCAATTACATTATTAGCTCCCTTTGCCGCAATAATAGATTTAATCATAAATTATTCCCTCTTAAAAATTCCTGAATTCGCATTTGCTTTTTCCCTTCTAATTGTAACTTGTCCACAGCTAACAACTGGTCGGCTGCTTTGATGTGAAGAAAATATTTATTGTCAGTAATAAATTCACCTTTTTCTATTTGGGGCTTAGTTTCGTACGTAAGGGTTACCTGAAAAATCTTACAAATTTTTTGACCACTTTTAGTATTGATTATGGTCCAAGCGGCTGGATAGGGCGAAAGTCCCCGAACAAAATTTCTTATTTTTTCGGCAGGTTGATCCCAATTGATTTTACAGGTTTCTTTGTCAATTTTAGGAGCTGGTTTTATATCTAAATTCTCGGTATGCTGTGGCAATAAACTATAATTTTCTTCCTGAATGGCCTGTACGGTCTTTAAAACTAATTCGCTGCCCTTGTTCATAAGTCGTGTATATAATGTGCCGGCTGTATCATCAGGATGTATCCGTTCTTCTTCCCGAAAAATAATGCTGCCTGTATCAATTTCATGTTTGATCATAAAAGTGGTAACACCAGTTTTTTCCTCACCATTAATTATTGCCCAGTTAATGGGGGCCGCACCGCGGTAATTAGGCAGATAGGATGCATGCAAATTAAAGGTGCCCAAAGCCGGCATATTCCATACTACCTCCGGTAACATTCGGAAAGCAACCACTACTTGCAGATTAGCCTTATATTGCCTCAATTCTTCCAGAAAGTTAGGATACTTAAGGTTGGCAGGCTGCAATACAGGAATATTATTCTCTACAGCAAATTGCTTTACCGGAGTTCCCGTAAGCTTTCTGCCACGACCTTTGGGTTTATCAGCAGCGGTAATTACAGCCACTACCTTATAATTATTTTTCACCAGTATTTCCAGAGAGGGAACAGCAAACTCGGGAGTTCCCATAAAAATAATACGCAGGTCTTCTTTCTTCATAGCTTTAATTTCGTAGCTAGACAAAAATAGTAGTTTCCTTTAAAAAATGAATCGCTAATTTAAGTCTGCTATTCGAAATCTTCATACAGCAAATACTGTTTTCGCATTTTTTTATAGGCATTCAACTTTTCCTGCCAGGAACTTCTAATTTCTTCTTCAGTTTTTCCTGCTTTTATCTGTTGGAGTAATTCCGGAGTTCCCGCCAGTTTATTAAAAAAGCTTTCACTAGAAAAAAAATCATCTGCTTTACCTATTTCCTTTGCTTTCTTATAAAAAGTTAACAAGTAACTCAGGGTAAAAGCTTTTAATGGTTCAGCTTTACGAAAATCAATACCAAAGCATTTTACGCCTTCATGCTTTGGTGTTGGGGCAGCATTTGGTATACTTTCAGGAATAAAACTAATAGAATCTTGGGCAGTATTAGCTAAAAACCTTTTATCAGGATAAGCAGCTACCTGAAATGGGAACTCGGTACCTCTGCCAATACTTACGTTGGTGGGTTCGAACAAACACAATGACGAATATAAATTGACGGCCACATTATTTGGCAGATTAGGCGATGGCTTAACCGGTAGCGAGTACATATCGTGGTGGGAATAATTTTTAACCTTAATAATTCGCAAATCGCATTGCGCTCCATTGGGTAACCATTTTTCACCATTAATCATCTGCGCCAGCTCTCCTACTGTTAATCCATGTACAATGGGAATAGGATGCATTCCCACAAAAGATTGAACTGACTTATCCAATACAGGTCCATCTACATAATAGCCATTCGGATTCGGGCGATCCAGAATAAGCATTTTGATATTATTTTCGGCGCAGGCTTCCATCACATAATGCATGGTACTGATGTAAGTATAAAACCGGGCGCCCACATCCTGAATATCAAATACCATCCAATCAATGCCTTTTAAATCCTCCATTGAAGGCTTTCTATTGTTTCCATACAGAGAAATAATAGGTAATCCTGTTTTGCTATCTACGGAATTGTTTATTTTTTCGCCTGCACCGGCATCGCCGCGAAATCCATGCTCAGGCGCAAATATGCGTTTGATTTGTATATTACAGGCTAATAGTGAATCTACCATATGGGTACTGCCAATTGTGGAAGTATGGTTTACTACCATGCCCACCGATTTGTCTTTCAATAAATCCAGATATTCGTTGGTTTGGGAAGCTCCTGTAGTTATTTCCTGTTTGGGCATCGGTTCCGCTGGCTGTTCAGTGGCAGTAGTTTGCCGCGACTGGCATGAACAGGAAAGAACGAGAATAATTACATTTAGTAGGACAATGCGCATAAAGTTAGTAATCTTGCGTTTATAAATTTTGATTGCAAAGGATATAATATTTTTATGAAACCCAAGGTTTATTTTAAAGTTTCAACTTTAATGTATTATAGAAAACCTGAAATTGCTTTTTTATTTTGAACCTACCCTATTTTATATCCAAAAGAATTAATAACGCTGACAGCAAATCATTTTCTGCAACGATTAATAAAATCGCGATTGCCAGTATCGGATTCGGGCTGGCTATCATGATTATCTCTTTTCTTATTCTGGGTGGATTTCGCCGTACCATCCAGGAAAAAATTTTTAGTTTTGGCGGTCATATCCAGATTACCCGCTATTCCTTGAATAACTCTTTTCAGGAAGATCCTATTTCTATCAATAATCCCATTTACAAAAATGCTTCACAATATGATTATATAGATCATATTCAGGAATTCAGCCACAAGGTAGGCCTGCTCCGAACTTCAGATGAAATATATGGTATTTTACTAAAAGGCGTTAGCGAAAGCTTTGACAGTGCCCGATTTGCCGTAAATATGAAAAAAGGTAGTTTAATTGATTTGGAAGACTCATCAAAAACTAAAAGCGGATATTCTACCGACATCCTGATGAGTCAGCAGGTAGCCGATAAACTGCAACTTGATGTGGGCGATGAGGTAATTATGGATTTTATTCAAGACCCGATTCGATCGAGAAAACTGCATATTCAGGGCATTTACGATACAGGGCTTGAAGAATTTGACGACAAAGTAGTAGTTGGCGATATCAGAATGATACAAAGACTAAACGACTGGGCCGATACTCTGGTAGGTGGATTTGAAGTATATCTGAAAGACTTTGACGATATGGATCGGGCGGCTGAAGACCTGGATGGTGAAGTAGATTACAACCTTTTTGTAGAAAAGGTAAGTGATAAGTACATACAAATGTTTGAATGGCTTAGTCTTCTTAAAAATAATGTGATCATTTTCTTAGGATTGATTTTGTTTGTAGCCTGTTTTAATATGGTAAGTATTCTGCTTATTCTGATTATGGAAAGAACACAAATGATTGGTATTCTGAAAGCGCTGGGAGCTACTAACAAAAACATTAAAAGAATTTTTACCTATAATGGCATTCAGCTTATACTAAAAGGCATGGTATTGGGTAATTTGATTGGTATTGGATTCGGACTCTTACAGGACTATTTTCATATTATTCCCCTCGATCCTGAAAATTATTATATGAATTTTGTGCCCATTCACTGGGACATCCTTACGATTCTTACACTCAATATTTTTACATTTCTGATTGTGGTACTGGTACTGAATATCCCAACTTCCATCATCTTACGCATAGAGCCGATCCGGGCGATCCGATTCGACTAGCTCAGTTTTCTTTCGGTGATATTTCTTGAAAAGGCTATTAATTTTCATTCGGACTACGCCAAACATAGCTTCCCAGAAAATACGCATCGACATTTTAGAAACGCCCTTCGCCCGGTCAGTAAAAATAATTGGTATTTCCTTGATGTTGAATCCGTACATCCAGGCTGTAAATTTCATTTCTATCTGAAAGGCATAACCCACAAACCGGATGTCATCCAGATTTATAGTTTCCAGAACAATGCGTTTATAACATTTGAATCCGGCAGTTGCATCTTTAATGGGCATCCCCGTTACTAAAGTCACATAATAGCTGGCGAAATATGAGATGAGTACCCGGTTAATGGGCCAGTTTACCACATTTACGCCTTTAATATACCGAGACCCAATGGTAAGGTCATACCCATCTTCGGAGCAACCTCGATACAAAGCAATCAGATCATCCGGATTGTGAGAAAAATCGGCATCCATCTCGAAAATATATTCATAGCCCTGGCTGAGGGCAAATTTAAACCCATATATATACGCTGTACCCAAACCCATTTTACCAGATCGCTCTTTTAAAAAAATCCGGTCAGGATAGTACTTTTGCAACTGCTTAACAATACGAGCCGTACCATCGGGCGAGCCGTCGTCTACAACGAGGACATCAAAATTTACAGGCAAAAAAAGTATCTTGCTGATCAGAGCTGCTATATTTTCACTCTCATTATAAGTAGGAACAATGACTAAACAGTTATTCACAAAGTATGCAGGGTTAAGTAAAAATAAGCTTTAAAGGTACAGAAATGTTTTCCGAACACCAATACCGTATAGATAGCATATTAAAAGAATAACATTTATTTGCAGTAAAATATTGTTTTAAAGAAATATTGCCCATGAATAATGATAAAAACAAGTGCATCTTTCTGGACCGCGATGGGGTACTGAATCGTGAAAGAAATGAATACACCTACCTGCTGGAAAATTTTGAGATTTTACCAGGCGTACCAGAGGCGTTATTAACTCTTAAAAAAGCAGGATTTTTATTGGTTGTGGTTACCAACCAGGCTGGCATCGCCAAAAAACTATACACTAAAAATGATATGCTGGCATGCCATGAATATCTGCAATCGCAAACCGGTTACCTTATTGACGCTATTTATTACGCGCCCCACTACCCTACTGTTACCGAGTCGCTAAGCCGGAAACCCGATACCTTAATGTTTGAGAAAGCCATCGCTAAATTCCATATTGATCCCACTTCATCGTGGATGATTGGCGATAAGGAAAGAGATATTGCTCCGGCGCAAAAATTCAGGATGCATACCATTAGAATTGCCGACGAACCGGTTGCTACTCATGCGGATTTTACTACCAACAGCCTGCTTACTGCCAGTAACATTATTATGGTCAATTTATCTGATCACAGAGGTTAACCGCTCCATACCCGTTTCGCTAATCCTGTACCATCCTTTTTTTACGGCAAAAACTCTTTTGTAAGTTAAATTGAGTTTTACAAAATGTGCCGGATTAGAGAGGTTGATACCCTGATCTTTCAAAATAGAAGACACTTCCCGGGTGGAAAAAATATTTCCGTCGTTTTTCGACTGCACAAAATAACCCCCTAACAACACTTTATCAATGTCGTGTATGTTTTTATGCGCTTTGTTATAAAATTCACCAAAACTTTCAGGAACCTGCGAAAGTCCATTTTGAAAAGGTAATTCGGGAGCGGAAGAGGCCGGAGCCGTTTGTGCCTCTACTGATTCACCGTTAAAAGTTTTTGTGGGCACTACCTCGACTGATTGCTTATTAAGTAAGTCTAAAAAGTCCTGCAGTTTCTCAGAATGAGCGTTCACAAAATCTTCCGAACCTTCAATTTCTATTTCCATTGCACTAAGATTGATTCTGATCCGGGCCTTACTTTCCATAATTCAGGGCGTTTATTTACTAGGTTGATTGTAATAACATTGTATTTTTGCGGTAATAAACCAAATTGTTACTTTGTAATCTTTAAAAAAAGTAATCCTAGATTTACCGCACAATACCTTTACCTTTCCAAGGTAATTATAAATCAAAGATTTACTAAATTAACATATTAATAAAATATTATGACAAAAAAAGTAGACATCGAAGTTATCAAAGATATTGCGCGAGCTGCCGGAAAAAAAATTCTGGAAGTTTATCATGATAGTGATTTTTCAAAAGTAGTTGATTTTAAATCGGATGATTCACCGCTGACTTTAGGCGACAAAGCTTCTAATGAAGTTATTGTAAAAGCACTGAAAGAGCAATATCCGGATATTCCGCTGATATCAGAAGAAGAAAAAAGTATACCTTATGAAACCCGTAAAAACTGGGAATATTTTTGGTTGGTGGATCCACTCGATGGTACCAAGGAATTTATCAAACGCAATGGGCAGTTTACGGTAAATATCGCTTTAATCCATACTAAAAAACCTGTTTTAGGTGTGGTGTATACCCCAGTATCCGAAGAAATGTATTACGGCATACAAGATGGCGTTACCGAACATGCGGCAGGCGCTTTTAAACAGCATGGTTCATCGGCTCCAGAGCCAATTCGAGTAAGTGAAAAGCAGATCAACCGGATCGCTGTTCGCAGCAGCAGCCATGCCTCACCGGAAGAAGACGAAGTGCTGAGCCATTATGATGTCCGGGAAAGCATTTCTAAAGGAAGTTCTCTGAAATTTTGCATGGTAGCGGAAGCCAAAGCGGATATTTATTACCGTCATGGCCCTACCATGGAGTGGGATACTGCTGCCGGACAAGCGGTGGTAGAAGCTGCCGGTGGCAAAGTTTTCAAAAATACCAGCGACATACCTTTTACCTATAACAAAGAATCGTTGCTGAACAGTAGCTTTCTGGTTTTAGGATTTTAACATTAAACAGTTAAACGGTAGCCAACTTTTTTTAATTTTGGTTACCTTTGTTTTATTTTTCCGCATATAATTCCTTTCCAGTTTATGAATAATAACTATGCGCTTATTATGGCAGGCGGGGTTGGCACACGATTATGGCCGGTTAGCCGCCAGCATTTGCCTAAACAGTTCCAGGATTTGTTAGGTCTGGGAAGTTCACTTTTACAGCTTACCTTTCAGCGCCTTTCAGAAGTTTGCCCCAAAAAAAATATCTATATCATTTCTAATTTAGATTACGAAGATCTGATTCAGGAACAATTGCCTGAAATTAAAAAAGATCAGATTTTATCTGAGCCGGAACTTAGAAATACCGCCCCCTGCATTGCATATGCCGTACATAAAATAAGCCGGCAAAATCCGGATGCAAACCTGATAGTAGCGCCGGCTGATCATCTTATCCTCAATCAGCCGGAATTTAACCGTTTGGTTCATATCGGCTTTGAAGCTGTTTCAAAACGCGACATACTGTTAACCTTTGGTATTTCCCCGACCCGACCCGATACCGGATTTGGTTATATTGAATACAATAAATCTTCCGAAGAAAACGATATTTTTAAAGTGGAGGCTTTTAAGGAAAAGCCTGATCTGGCTACTGCCGAATCGTTTATCAAAGCGGGTAACTTTTTGTGGAATGCCGGTATTTTCGTTTGGAATATAAAAACCATCATGAAAAGTATGGCGACTCATTTGCCGGAGGTAAATATGCTTTTTGAACAAGGAAAAGATTTTTATTATTCGGAAAAAGAAAAGAAATTTATTGAAAAAGCCTATCATGACTGCCCCAATATATCCGTTGATTATGGCATTATGGAAAAGGCGGAAAATGTATATGTGATTCCGGCCGATTTCAAATGGTCGGACTTAGGAACCTGGAAATCAGTATATACGCACCAGGATAAAGACGAGCAGGGCAACTCCACACAAGGGCAGGTACTTTGCTATGATACCAGCAACAGCCTGATAAAAGTTTTGCCCGATATGCTGGCAGTGGTGCAGGGTTTAGACAATTACATTGTTATTGAACACAACAAAGTGCTTATGATTTGCAACAAAGATCAGGAACAAATGGTGAAGAATTTTTTAAACGATGCCAAAGCGAGGGGTTTTACAGATTATATTTAATATCAATTGCTTTTTGTTATTGGTTATTCGTTAATAGTTATTTGTTTCCATAGAATAACTATTAACGAATAACAATTCACTCTTAACAAAAGAAAAACTGCCTAATTACTTATTACTTCAAAGGAACAGAACATACAAACTAACTTATGAAAAAAGCACTTATAACAGGAATAACCGGTCAGGATGGAGCTTATCTGGCTGAATTGCTTCTTAAAAAAGGATATGAGGTGCATGGCATCAAACGCCGGTCGTCCTTATTTAATACCGACCGTGTCGACCATTTGTATCAGGATCCGCACGAAAAAGAGCTTAAATTTAAAATGCATTACGGCGACCTTACCGATTCTACCAATATCATTCGAATTGTGCAGGAAGTGCAACCCGACGAAATCTACAACCTGGGTGCCATGTCGCATGTAATGGTAAGTTTTGATGAACCAGAATATACCGCCAATGTGGATGGATTAGGAACGCTCAGAATTCTGGAAGCGGTAAGGATTCTGGGTTTAACAGAAAAAACCAAAATCTATCAGGCTTCTACTTCTGAATTATATGGGTTGGTACAGGAAGTTCCGCAAAGTGAAAAAACGCCTTTCTACCCTCGTTCTCCATATGCGGTAGCTAAAATGTATGGATTCTGGATTACCGTAAATTACCGGGAAGCTTATAATATGTTTGCTGTTAATGGTATTTTGTTCAATCACGAATCGCCTATCCGGGGAGAAACTTTTGTAACTCGTAAAATTACCCGCGCTGCCTGCAAAATAGCATTGGGCATGCAGGACATCCTTTACCTGGGAAATATGGATGCGAAAAGAGACTGGGGACATGCCAAAGACTATGTGGAAGCCATGTGGCTTATTCTGCAACAGGATAAACCAGAGGATTTTGTAATCGCTTCAGGCATTACTACCGCGGTTCGTGATTTTGTAACTATGGCATTTAAAGAATTGGGCATAGAACTTACTTTCGAAGGAAAAGAAGTAGATGAAGTAGGAAAAGTAGCCAGTTGCTCAAACCCTGATTTTCAGTTGCCTGTTGGAAAGGAAATTGTAAAGGTAGATCCCCGTTATTACAGACCCACCGAAGTAGACTTGCTTATTGGCGATCCGACCAAAGCGAAAGAAAAACTGGGATGGAAATTGAAATACGACTTACCCGGCCTGGTGAAAGATATGATGAAATCTGACCTTGAACTCTTTAAGCGCGATAAATTTCTGCTTAAAGGTGGCCATAAGGTGTTTCAATACAACGAGTAAACTTTATTGCTTACTTTTCAGTACAATACACAAAAGCAATTAAGTTGAACAATAATGGAAAAAAAAGATAAAATATATATTGCGGGTCATCGGGGTATGGTGGGTTCTGCTATTCTGCGTAAGCTACAACAAGAAGGCTACAATAACATCGTGGTAAGAACGTCCGGCGAACTTGACCTGAAAGACCAGCAAAAGGTAGCAGCGTTTTTCGAGCAGGAAAAACCCGATTATGTGTTTCTGGCAGCCGCAAAGGTAGGCGGCATTCATGCCAATAATACCTACCGGGCCGACTTCCTGTACGACAACCTGATGATACAAACCAATGTAATTCATTCCAGTTACGAAGTTGGTGTAAAAAAGCTACAGTTTTTGGGTTCTTCCTGTATTTATCCGAAAATGGCGCCGCAACCCCTGAAAGAGGATTATTTGTTAACGGGTTTGCTGGAAACCACCAACGAAGCGTATGCCATTGCCAAAATAGCAGGTATAAAACTGTGTGAAGCGTATCGCAATCAGCACAATTGTAATTTTATTTCGGTGATGCCTACTAACCTATATGGCCCAAATGATAATTATGATCTGAACAACTCACACGTATTGCCCGCTCTGATCCGCAAGTTTCACGAAGCTAAAGTAAATGGCGGTAAAGAAGTAGTGGTGTGGGGAACGGGATCGCCAAAACGTGAGTTTTTACATGTAGATGATCTGGCTGAAGCCTGTTTTTACCTGATGCAGGAATACAATGAAGAACAACTGGTAAACGTAGGAACCGGAGAGGACGTCAGCATCAAAGAACTGGCTATGCTTATTAAAGACATTGTTGGCTTTGAAGGCGAACTTCGGTTCGATACTTCCAAACCGGACGGCACACCCCGAAAACTAATGGATGTTACCAAGCTTCATAACTTTGGCTGGCACCATAAAATAGATTTACGGGAAGGTATTACCAGCGTATATCAAAATTTTCAGGAAGAAGTTTACGCTTAATATTTTCCAAAAAAATTAATAACCTCACTCCTTGTTATTCTGTTATAAATAAACAACACGTGTCCTATTTATAACAGAATAATATTTCTCATGCGAAAAAAACTAGCGCTCTCTCAAACCGACCGAATCATTGCTGGCGTGTGTGGCGGCATTGCTCAGTATTTTAATGTGGATTCTACCGTTATTCGAATCATTTTTGGTGTAGCCATTATCGTAGGATTTGGCTCACCCATTCTTATTTATTTTATCCTGTACCTTATTATGAAATTCAGCAATTAGCTTTAACTCTGTCGGTTAAAGCTTTCATAATATTTTGTGAATAGGTTTTCATATTTTATCGAATCCTTCATCATACCTGATTCTTTGAAAAAGGTGGCAAACCGGTTTAACGCAAACAAGCTAACATTTCTTTCTCTTTCGTAAGCCGGCTCATAATGTGCAGCCAGATAACCTAACAACTCATCAGCTCTTTCTGCCATAATAGCAGCAATTTCTCCTGCTTTCCCCGTTTCGCCCAAGGCCAGCAAAAGCCCTACCGACTGCACGCTGGCAACATCGTAACGGATGGACTGATCTGGCATTACTTCCAGACTTTTCGTCAGGCTATTACGCGCCTGCTCGGTTTTTCCTTCATTGATAAGCTCCTCAGCCAATATATTGAAATTGGTACGTTGATTTTGTACAAAAGAACGGTACTGGTCTGAATAGTAACTATCCGGATTATCCAGTTCCCGCCAGGCAAACTGATTCATCATCCGGTTATACATTTTGTCGGTATCCACCAGGGGTGAATCAGGATTTGGGTTTTCCAGCGGCAATAGTTTAAAAGTATCTCCTTCCTGAATCACATACGAATTCAGATCAATATTGATGGTATTCAGGGAAGTGTTATTTAGATAAACAGGCCTTTCCCAGTTTCCTGAATCTATCAAATCCATAAGTACCAAATCACCTTTGGTTAAATACCGTCCTTTCATTTTCCATTGCATCCGGCTAGTGGCTAACTCTGCTTTGCTTTCTGGAAGTATTCCTTTTTCGAGCAATTGGTCCACATTTATATTCATATACATTTGATTGGCGGGGACGGTATTAATATTGCCCAATACTGTTTGTATTTGGAGTGCCGGATTCTCGTTTTTTATCAGTTTTAAATACTGGCTGGCATTAATGGCTCCTTTCACATTTGGGTTTTCCACATAAGGAATATAATCGTTCAGTCCACCTTGTTCGTAATTTTTATCGGAAAGTGAAAGCGGCAATGCTTCTGAGTCATACTCTTTCTTTTTCATCTGGGCAATATACCAGTCGCCATTGGAGAAAGAAGTTACCAAAACCCGCACATCGGTGCGGAAGCCTTCTACATTTTGTACATACCAAAGCGGATATGTATCGTTATCGCCTCCCGTAAATAAAATCGCGTTTTCATCGCAGGAAGCCAGCGTATTACGGGCGGCATCTACTGAAAAATACCGATCGGATCGGTCATGATCATCCCAGTTTTGCATGGCCATCAACACCGGTACCGAAAGGCAGGCTGCCGCACCCAGTCCTGTTACCCAACTTCTCTTCTGTTTCAACAAGGTTCCCAATGCTTCAATCGCGGCAATCGCGCCCAGTCCGATCCAGATCGAAAAAGCAAAAAAAGCGCCTACATACGCATAATCGCGTTCCCGGGGTTCAATAGGCGGATTGTTAGTATAAAGTACCAGCGCAAAGCCAGTCATAAAAAACAGCAGCATCACAAAGGAAAAGCCCCGTTTATTTTTCCGGTACTGATACATCAACCCTAGTAGTCCCAGCAGAAGCGGAAGCATCAGGTAATTATTACGGGCTTTGTTTTCAGCCATAACAGCTGGTACTTTTGAGAAAAAATCTACCGGCGACAGCCAGTCGGCACCTTGCTTGTCGCTGGCACGTCCTGAAAAATTCCACATAAAATACCGCAGAAACATATGGCCTACCTGGTGCTTGAAGAAAAATTCCAGATTATCGGCAAAAGTGGGTTTTTCTCCTTCTCGTAATCCGGTAATTTGTCGGTACAAAGCCGCATGGCTGGCATCATTGCTATACATACGGGGGAAAATGGTAGTCTCCTTCGGATTATAAATTTGCTCTATGGTATGATCTTTAATTGCATATTTTTCTTCACCCTGTTTATAAACCGTTTTGCCTAGTACCTGCGCTTTCAGTTCCGCATCGAAATAAGGTCCTCTGAATAACGGACGGGTAGGGTACTGCTCACGATTTAAAAAGGAAACCAGCCGCAGCACATCATCAGGCCTGTTCAAATTGATGGGTGGGTCGGCTTTGGCACGCACCATAATTACGGTATAAGAAGAATATCCTATCATGATAAAGGCGGCCCCAAGCAGCGCCATGTTCAGCAGTATTTTTTGTTTTCTGATAGAATAAAAAATGCCGTAAACCAACAAACTTAATATAACCAAAGCCAATACTACCAAACCACTTCCAAATGGTAATCCAAGGTTATTTACCAGAAAAATATCCAGGCCAGCCGCCAACTCCAATGAAATTCCCAGCCCGTGCAGAATCACCAATAGCAATCCACCGCTTATCAGTAGCGTGAGTAAGATACCTTTCGCAGTCGTTTTCCTGTATTTTTTGAAATAAAAAAGCAATACCAAAGCCGGAATTGCCAGTAAATTAAGTAAGTGTACCCCAACCGAAAGTCCCATTAAGTAAGCAATCCCAATTAGCCATCGATGGGCTGCCCTTTCATTTTCCATCAATTCCCATTTCAGCATGGCCCATACCACCATTGCGGTAAACATAGAAGACATGGCATACACCTCCGCTTCTACAGCTGAAAACCAGAATGAGTCGGAAAATGTAAAAGCAAGGCTACCAATTACACCACTGGCCATGAGTGCCATTACTTGGTTTGAAGTTGCGGTTTTGGGTGAAACACCCATCATTTTGCTCCCTAATAAGGTAATGCTCCAAAACATAAACAAAATGGTAAAACCGCTGCAAAGTACGCTAACCATATTAATCCAGTAAGCCACTTGTTGTACATCACCGAATGAAAAAAAGGAAAACAAACGGCCAATCAGCATATACAAGGGCGCGCCCGGAGGATGGGTAATACCCAAGGTGTAGGAAGTGGCTATAAATTCACCGGAATCCCAGAAGCTGGCAGTAGGTTCAACGGTTAGGGCATACACGGTGGTAGCAACAGCAAACACTATCCAACCGGTAAGGTTATTGATTTTTTGAAAGCAAGGCATAAGCAAGAAGTTTCCAATAAATTTATGAATTCAAAAGAAAAAACGAACATATATTGAGGTTAATTCGATCTGAAATACTTTTGCATTGTCTATCTAGATTATCAAACTCATTGGTTTATGAAAACATATGAAGATTTTTTTTACAACCTACCCGAATCTGAAAAAATGATTGTTAGCAGTTTGCGCCGTATAGTTACTGAAAGCGCTAATTTTAATGAAAAAATCTCTTACAATGTTCCCTATTACTTCCGCAATAGCCGGGTTTGTTTTATCTGGCCTGCTTCGGTAAAACAAGGCCCACCTGCCGGTGTGGTTTTAGGGTTTTGCAATGGACATCTGCTGTCGGACCCATATCACCTTTTAGAAAAAGAACACAGAAAGCAGGTATATTGGATTACTTTCCACACGGTTAAGGAAATTGATGAAAACAGACTGCATGAAATGATTTATGAAGCAGTGTTGGTAGATGAGACGTATTCTAAAAAAGTTAAAAAAGGTAAATCTGTCTGACATTCCTTCTTTTGTCTGTATTTTTTGTATACAGTAACCTTATGTTTTTTTATACATCCCCCAAATTGGGGGATTTCACCTTTCCAATGTTCCTGATATTGTGGGTTTTATGTTAAAAATACGTATAAATTCAGTATTTTTATCTGATAAATTTCCTTAAAAGTCATGGCTTTTAGGATTATGCCTGCTTATCAGATGCGCAAAGTAAAGAGATCGTTTTTGGCAATAAATTTTGGAACAACAGGAAGGTTATTTTTACTTTTATTGTTGTGGTGTCCGCTGCTTAGTTGGGCGCAAAGTTTTAGCTTTCAGCAGTATGGGGTAGAAGACGGCCTTGCCCAATCTAATGTAAATCATGTTATTCAAGACCAGTTTGGTAACTTATGGTTAGGTACTTCCGGCGGGTTGAGTCGCTTCAATGGATACGATTTTACTAATTTCTATATCCAGGACGGCCTCAAAAACCTGAATATCAATTACATTTCAAAAGACCACCATCATAACATCCTGGTTGCTACCAGCAATGGCCTATCGATATACAATGGCAAATCATTTACCTTTTTTTCGTTTAAGGGAAAAAACAACCTGGCACAACCCATTAAAAAAGCATTCGAAGACCAACAGGGCAATGTTTGGGTGCTTACATACAACAATCAGGTAGGCCGGTTACAGGGCGATAGCATTGAAAACTATTTTCCCTACGAAAAGCTATATGGTGAGCATATTACGGATATTGCTGAAGATGCAACCGCTACTATCTGGTTCTGTACCAGAGAAGGCAGCCTGTTTCGCTACCACCACCAGACTTTTGAAAAAGTTACCACAGAAGGTCTCGAAAACTTTACTTTCTACGACATTTATATCGACAGCAAAAATACCATCTGGCTTATCACTGATCAGGGACTGGTTCAATATGACGAAAAGAGCGGCACCACAGCATTGCATACCATTAAAAATGAAGATAGTATGACCATTACCTCTCTGGCCGAAGATGGCGATAATTATCTGTGGATTGGTACGTCTAACGGCACTTTTAAATACCAGGTAGCTACCCGAAAAATTTTACCAAATACTTTAAGTCTAAGCAATTCTGTAATTCAGAGCATTTTTAAAGATCGTGAGGGAAACATGTGGTTTGGTACTTTTGGTGAAGGATTATACAAATTCAAAGGAGAAACATTTTCCAAACTGCGAAAAGAGGAAGGCCTTAGCAGCAACATTGTATTTTCAATTTTAAAAGATCATGCTGACCACTACTGGCTGGGCCACTTACCGGGTGGCATCGATCGGTATGATGGTAAAAACATAAAACATTATGGTCGGAAAGACGGACTGAGCAGTGAACTGGTGCTATGCAGTGTAGAGGACAAGGACAGAAACATTTGGTTTGGAACCTTTGATGGCCTTAATGTTTTTGATGGCAAAAAGTTTACCAGCTACGGGGTAGAACATGGGTTACCCAACAAACAGGTTGTTTCTGCTTTTAAAGATAATGAGGAGACTTTGTGGTTCGGCACAAAAGGAGGTCTGGTGGTGTTTAACAATAAAAAATTTCAAATAATCAGGCAATCCGACGGTACTGCCTTTACCGATCATGTGCTGGCTATTAAACAACTGCACGATGGAAGAATTATATTTCATACCAACGAAAATTTTTACGTGGTGGAAGATGGTACAATCCAAAAGTTTTTAGATGCCAATCGATTGGCCGGACTGAAAATACAGGCTTTTGAGATAGACGAAAACGATAATATCTGGTGGGCTACTGACGACTCGCAAATTATTAAATACGATTCGAGCGAAAATACGGTTATCTTTTTAAATAAAGGGAACAACATTCCCCGCATGCAGATATTCTCTATGGTGATGGCCGGAGAAAACAGCCTGATGATTGGCACAGAAAGCGGCATCAATTGCCTGAAATTCGACAATAATAATAAGTTAATCAATATCAAACATTATGGTAACAGTGAAGGTTTTCTGGGTGCCGAAACCAATTCAGGTGCTGTATTTACTGAAGAAGATGGCAGCATCTGGTTCGGAACGGTAAAAGGTGCTTATAAATATAATTCTGAAAAAGACAGCAAAAATCAGATTCCTCCCCTTACCCACCTTACTGGCATCAAACTTTTTTATGAAGATGTAGATTGGACATCCATAGCCGACAGTGTAATCAACTGGTACAACCTGCCTGCTAATCTGAGCCTTCCCTATAACCAAAATCACCTCATATTTGAATTTAACGGAAGCAGTTTAAGAAACCCTGAAGCAGTACGGTATCAGTTTATCCTGGAGAATTTCGACAATGTATGGTCGCCCGTAACCGATCGGCGCGAAGCGGTTTACGCTAACCTGCCGCCCGGACAATACAGGTTTCGCGTAAAAGCCTGCAACAGCGATGGTGTATGGAATCTAAATCCCGCGCAATTCAGCTTCACCATTACGCCTCCTTTCTGGCGAACCTGGTGGTTTTATTCTCTGGCAGCTGTGGCGCTGATTGCTTCGGTCCGCCTGATTATTTTGTACCGTATTAAGCAGGAAAAAGAACGAAATAAGTACCTGGAAAGGGAAGTAAAAGAACGTACCAAAGAAATTCAGTTGCTGAACAGCGGCTTAGAGCAACGGGTAAAGGAAAGAACAGCGGAACTGGAGCTGTCTAACAAAAAGTTTGAAGTAGAATTTGAGTTACGTAAAATTGACCAGGAAAATCTGGCCCGTAAAGAAAGAGAATACCGCGAACTGGTCAATAATCTGAAAGAGGTAATTTTCAAAACCGACATCCACGGCAACTTTACCTTCCTGAACGACCAGTGGGAAAAATTTACCGGCTATAAACCAGTCCATAGTTTGGGAAGGCATTTCTCCGATTACCTGCACAGCGATGATATTGCTTACAACCTGCATCAGTTCAACGATTTACTTTCCAGAAAAATCCCGTATCTGGAAGTAGAAATCAGGCATCTGAAAAGTGATGGTACCTTATCGTGGGCTATTATTTCTGCCCATCTTGATTTTAATGACGCAGGCACCAAAGCCATAGGTGCCTATGGCAGTGTGGTTGATATTGATCAGCGCAAAAAAGCCGAATTCGCGCTGAAAGCCAGTGAGGAAAAATATAAATTTCTGGCGGAAAACACACAGGACATTATTTCGCTGCACGATCGTGAAATGAAATACCTGTACGTTTCGCCCCGCATCAAGGAAGTGGCCGGTTTGGAACCGGTAGACCTGTTGGGAAAAAGTAAGACCCGTTTTATTCATCCGGAAGATGTGGAAATTCATAACAAACACTGGCAGCGCGTTATTGCTAGTGAAGAGTCAGAAAGTGAAATATACCGGCTGGAACATAAAACCGGCGAATACCACTGGTACGAAACTTTTCACCGGCCCATTGTGGATGAGGACGGCATGGTAAACGCCATTATTTCGTCCAGCCGCGATATTACCGAAAAAGTGAAACTGACGCAAGAAGTTGAAGAGGTCAGAAAAAAAGTAGCCCGTGATTTTCACGATGAAATGGGAAATAACCTGGCCAGTATTTCAGTGCTTTCGCAGCTTATACAAACCAAACTGGGCGATGGAAAAAATGGAGTAGCCGGGTTATTGGTAAAAATAGACACCGCTTCACGCAACTTATTCAATGGCACCCGCGATTTTATCTGGGCAATAGACCCGAAAAACGATAGTTTAAAAGAGGTTTTTTTTAATCTGAAAGACTTTGGTGAAGAACTGCTCGATAACACAGGTATTAAATTTTATTCAGAATTCGACAATTATGCTGAACATAATGTAAAACTTCCCTCTGGTTGGAGCCGACAAATCGTACTGATTTTTAAAGAAGGTTTTACCAACCTGCTGAAATATTCCAAAGCCCATCATGTACACCTGACCTTTAACCTGGATCATACCGGGCTGTTTGAAATATGCCTGGAAGACGATGGTGTGGGCTTCGACATAGCCTGTAAAGAAAAGGCCTCCCGGGGGATTAATAATATGAAAGCCAGATCCGACAAAATTGGGGTCCGGTTAAACATTAAATCAGGAAAAAACAAAGGGACTACAATTAAGATAAATGGAAAAATCACCCAGAATGGGTTAGAAATATCTTAATTTTTTTTCACAAAAGTAACGTATATTAAGGTAGCGACAATTTAATAAAACAGGCCCGAATACATTAAAAGTTTTTTATCCTTAAATATGAACGAACATGGCAGTGATTATGACAGAAACAAGCAGAATATCAATTGTAGAAGACAACGAAGTAGTAAGAGTTGGGTATGCGTTATTAATTGGAAGTGTGGGTGGGCACGAGGTGGTGAGTACGTATAGCAATTGTGAAGATGCCATCCGGCATATTATACGTGACAAACCTGATATAATTTTAATGGACCTGGAACTGCCGGGCATGAGCGGCATCGAAGGCATTCAAAAAATTAAAAAGCTGCTTTCCAGGGTAAATATTATTGTTATTACCGTTCATGCCAATAGTGAACTGGTATTTCAGGCACTGTGCGCTGGGGCATGCGGCTACATTACCAAAAATGCCGGACATACCAAACTATTAGATGCTATTAATGAAGTGCAGAACGGCGGCGCGCCCATGAGCACCAACATTGCCCGTATGGTAGTACAGTCGTTTCAGAAAAATACCGACTCACCCCTTACCCCGCGAGAAACAGAAGTACTGGAACTTTTATCTAAAGGAAAAAGCTATACGGTTATTGCCGACGAATTATTTGTTCACAAAGAAACCATTAAATCTCATATTAAAAATATTTACTTCAAACTACAGGTAAACAGTAAAGCCGATGCCATTGAAAAGGCACTGAAAGATCGGCTCATCTGATTTTCTCTCTGCTATAGTATGCCGTAGACAGGATTACCTTTTAATTACCAGAATTAACTGGCCTGAATCGTGTTTTACAACACTTACCTGGTACTCCTGAATTTAGGAGGTATCAGAATGTTTGAATAATTCTTGTTCTATTTTACTTAAAAAAAAGGAACTCATTTGGGTTCCCTTTTTTGTTTTAACAATTGCTATACCCTCCTATTTCTGCTTTTACATCCATTAAAAGTTAACATGCTACACCCATCCAAAGCAGTTGATATTACCCATTACTGATTAATTATTTTCTACTAATTCCTGCCAATTAAAAAAGATATGTTCACACTTTGGTTTTAATATTTTTCAGTGCTTATATTCATCACTTTGTTTTAGAATATACCCTATGAAAGATACAACAACCTACAACCAGCAGTACCTTTGGCTTATCAGTTTAACCGCGGCGATGGGCGGTTTCCTCTTCGGATACGACTGGGTGGTAATTGGCGGAGCCAAACCCTACTACGAACCCTTCTTTAATTTAAATACGCCCGCATTACAAGGCTGGGGCACCAGTTCGGCACTGGTAGGTTGTATGGTGGGCGCATTGGCCTGCGTTTTTTTGAGTGATCTGTATGGACGTAAACGCCTGTTAATTCTAGCTGGATTACTTTTCACAATTTCGGCCATCGGTACGGCCCTGGCCTCGGGGTTTGGCTGGTTTAATTTTTACAGAATTGTAGGTGGCGTGGCCATGGGCATCGCGCTCAATCTTTCTCCCATGTACATCGCGGAAATATCGCCGCCAGAAAAAAGGGGCATGTTTGTTACCATCAACCAGTTACTGATTATGATCGGCGTACTGATGGCGCAAATAATCAACTGGAGAATATCGCTGTTAGATACTTCCCTGCCGGTAGACGCTTCTAATGAGGTAATTGCCCAAAGCTGGAGTGGTCAGTCAGGATGGCGGTGGATGTTTGGGGTAGAAACCATACCTGCCTTTTTATTTTTCGTACTTATGTTTTTTGTACCGGAAAGTGTGCGATGGTTGGTAAAAAATGGGCAGGAGGAAGAGGCTGGTAAAGTTTTGCGAAAAATAGGCGGTTCTGATTATGCAATTAAGCAGGTAAGAGAAGTGCAGGCAACCATTTCCAGGGAAAATTTCGCGCATGTTAACTTTAAAGAGCTTTTAAATCCCAATGTGATGAAATTTATAGGCTTAGGTATATTTTTAGCCTTTCTGCAACAATGGAGTGGCCTGAATGTGATTATCTATTACGCTTCCGATATTTTCCAGGCAGCCGGTTATAATTTAAAACAGATGATGCTCAACATTGTCGTTATCGGTACAGTAATGGTTTTGTCGGTGGTAATTACCATGGTTACTGTTGATAAACTGGGCCGAAAAGCACTGTTACTGTTTGGTACTTCCTCAATGGCATTGGTGTATGCTTTTATTGGTTATTGTTTTTATGCCAACTACGGCGGATGGGTAATTGTATTGCTGGTACTGGCCAATGTTATGTTCTACTCCTTAACGCTGGCTCCACTGTTGTGGGTTGTTTTATCAGAAATTTTTCCTAATCGCATCAGAGGAGCAGCCATGTCGATCGCCGCTTTTGCGCATTGGGTAGGAAATTTTACACTTACCTTTAGTTTTCCTACTATTAAAGAGAATTTAGGCTGGGCCAATAATTTCTGGCTTTATGGTGTTATTTGCGCCGTAGGATTTGTGGTACTGTATTTTATTTTACCCGAAACCAAAGGCAAGTCGCTGGAAGAGATTGAAAAAGAGTTAACCGGTGATACTGCTGAAAAGAAAGGAGTGGCAGTAAGTAGTGAATACTAAATACAGCATAGCAACATAATAGAAACCGGGTACTTTTTCTGCTATATACTTTTGTTTAAAAATAGCCTTCTAACTGAACCTTTTCAGCCGAAACCTGTCAAGACAGTCTCCTGCGGCTTGTGGCACTTGCTAAGCTTTAGCAGGGCAACCATCCAGTGGCCTCTTACCTGATACAGATTTATCGTACTTTTCTAATGTTAGTTTTCTGTTTGGCAATCAGATTTGGTTACGCCTATAAAATTGTTAATCCATTGCCATTTTTTTAAACAGATTAAAAAAAAATAAAAATAATTCCTCAAAGTTGAAGGTGTTTCGCAATTCAGCTCCACTTACTATTAAATACCCGAATCAGGAATGCCATACGATAGTTTTCAGGTCAATGATTTTGTTACTGATCCTTTTTTCCGCGAATGGGTCTTATTTTCTGATGAGTATTCAAATGCTTTCTGGCAGCAGTGGACTTTGGAGCATCCTGAAAAAAATGAGGTTATAAAGCAGGGAAGAATGCTGGTAAAAGCGACCCATATTTCAGAGATCAGGCATAATAAGAAAGATTTTGAAATCATAAAAAATCAGTTAAAATCAAAGCTTTTCAAAAAGAAAGGAGTTTTAAAAAATCGCTAACGGTTATAACGAACCAAGGCAGGGAATCGCAAACATGATCACACATTATACTTTATCATTAATAACTAAACTCTAATAACTATGTCAAAATCATTACTTTACAGAAAGAGAATACTGCTCTTTATTTTTTACCTATGCTTAAGCATACCAGTGGTTTCGCGAAACCTGGCCAGTAGTCTGCCTTATCATACTAAAGATAGCGAACTCACAGAGCTACCCGATCAGTTGCGGCATGTAGTCAATGCTGAATTATCCGATGACGCAGCCGCATTGGAACCTAATCATCCGAAGCTAACAGCAGAAAGCGCGCTTTTCAAAGTTGTAAACGGTACGGTTACCGACGGAGCGGAAGGCACACCTTTACCCGGCGTGAATGTAGTGGTAAAAGGCAGTAGTACCGGTACGGTTACCGATTTAGAAGGCAAATACAGCCTTAACGTACCCAACGAAAGTGACATTCTGGTGTTTTCTTCCATTGGTTATATCATGCAGGAAGTGCCTGTAAGTGGGAAAACTACCATTG
Source organism: Cyclobacteriaceae bacterium (assembly GCA_041745535.1). GTDB lineage: Bacteria > Bacteroidota > Bacteroidia > Cytophagales > Cyclobacteriaceae > JBGTIS01. The sequence continues at coordinate 57,270 of JBGTIS010000216.1, forward strand.
ATGTGGCTTTGGCGGTAGATGTGCAAAGCCTGAGCGAGGTAGTAGTAGTGGGATATGGCAGCCAGTTGAAAAGAGAGGTAACCGGAGCGGTACAAACGGTAAGCGCCGCTGATATACAGGATATTCCTGTTTCCCAGATTACCCAGAAATTACAGGGACGTTTGGCAGGTGTGCAGATTAACCAAACCACCGGTAAGCCAGGACAGGGGATGTCCATCAGGATACGCGGGCAATTGTCGGTTACGGGTGGTAGCGACCCTTTGTATGTGGTAGATGGTTTTCCTATTACCGGAAATATTGGGGACCTGAATCCAGATGAAATTCAGGATATCTCAATTTTGAAAGATGCGGCTTCTACTTCTTTATATGGGTCCAGAGCAGCCAACGGGGTGGTGCTAATTACCACTAAAAAAGGAAAACCAGGCCAGACCAATGTCAGTTTTAATGCCTATGCGGGTATACAGGAAGTACCTAAAAAAGGTAGATTGGATATGATGGATGCCGTTGAATTTGCTCAGTTCAAAAAAGAATATTACGAAGATGAAGGCCAGCCTGTACCGGAAGTTTTTCAAAATCCTTCTCAGTATGAAGGTAAAAACAACGACTGGTACGATGCTTTGCTGCGAAAGGCTCCTATTCAGAGCTACAACTTGTCCATTACTTCCAACAAAGAAAACCTCCATACCGCTGTAGTTGCCGGTATTTTTGATCAACAGGGAGTAGTTTTAAATTCCGATTATAAAAGATACTCGCTCCGGTTAAATACGAGTTATGATGTATCAGATAAAGTAAGAATAGGGTTTAATATCGCTCCTAACTATATTAAAGATAATATCCCAAGAACAGACGGAGACAGGGGTACCGGCATTCTGTTCAATGCCTTACATACCTGGCCCATCATGCCTATTTACGATGAAAATGGTGAACTTACTAAATTCAACCGTTTTCCGGCAGAAACCGGTAATATTTTCGCTTATGCCAACTGGGTAAGATCTGCCGAAGAGCTGGTAAACGAAACAAAATCGACCAACCTGCTGTCGAATGCTTTTATTGAGTTTAGCCCTATTAAAGATCTGGTGCTAAAAACCACTTTTAATGTAGAGTTGCTGAACTCCAAATTTTTCTTTTTTAATCCTTCTACGGCCACCAGCAGCATCAACGTGCCCATACCCACCACCGCTGTTTCCATCAGGGAAAATACGGAAGAATTAACCTGGCTGAATGAAAACCTGGCTACCTATTCAAAAAGTTTCAACGATCATAACTTTGAACTTTTGGGCGGTTTTACACTTCAAAAGTATCGTTTTGACTTATCCCGCATTCAGGCTGATACCTATTCTGACGACAGGCTTCCTACTGTTCAGGGGGCTATTAACATCAACAGGGGTGGTACCTTCAGTGGTGTGCAGGAATGGAGCCTGATCTCATTTCTATCAAGACTTACCTACAATTATAAAGGTAAATATTTGTTAACGGCTGCTGTTCGTAGCGATGGTTCCTCCCGTTTCGGGTCTGAAAACCGTTGGGGCGTTTTCCCGTCCGCGTCATTAGGATGGGTTATTTCAGATGAATATTTCCTGCAAGACGTTAGCCAGGTATCTTTCGCAAAGCTTAGGGCCAGCTACGGCGTAACCGGAAATAATAACATTGGTAACTATACCCAGTATGCACTCATCAATAATACGGTAAATGCGGTTTTCGGTGATAATGTAGCGCCTGGTTCAGTGGTAACTTCTTTATCCAATAATAACTTGGGATGGGAAACCACCAAACAGTTTGATGTAGGGTTAGACCTGGGACTGTTCAACGACAGGATACAATTTATGTACGACTTTTACAGCAAAAAAACTACTAACCTGTTGTACAGCGTGCAGGTGCCGCAGGAATCCGGATTTTCCTTTTTTAACGACAACATTGGTGAAATAAATTTCTGGGGCCACGAAGTCGCGGTTACTTCCATTAACACTACCGGAAAGCTAAGATGGACCACCAACGCCAATATTTCAATTAACAGAAACAAGGTAGTTGCGCTGGCTGAAGGAATAGATAGAGTATACGGCACATTCCACATTACCAAAGTAGGCGAACCATTCGGGCAATTTTATGGCCATATCGCCGATGGTGTTTACCTGAATGAAGAAGACCTTGCCAACTCCCCTCAGGTTCCGGGTCGTTCTACAGTGGGAAGTATAAAATTACTGGACATCAATGGCGACGGAGAAATTACCCGTGGCGGCGATGAGGATGACCGCGCTATTATGGGTAATCCTTTCCCTGACTTTACCTATGGCATTACCAATACCCTGCAATACGGCAACTTTGATTTCAATATTGTGGGTTCCGGGTCTCAGGGTAATGAACTACTGATTCGCCATTTGTACAGCACAGCCAACCTGGATGGCGTATTCAATCTGGTAGATGGTGTAAAGTATCGCTTCCGGTCAGTAGACAATCCGGGTAAAGGTTTTTATGGCACTACCGTAGGTGGTGGTAATGTAACCGGTATTGAAAGAGACTGGGTAAATAGCCGTTTCGTACAGGATGCCTCTTATTTCACCATTAAAAACATCACCTTGGGATATACTTTCAATGCGGCAAACAAATTCTTCCAATCGGCACGTCTGTATGCTTCTATTCAGCAGGCCTGGGTGTTTACCAAGTACTGGGGCGGGTCCAACCCTGAAACAAGCGCGCAAGGCGATGGAAATGGCGATGGCGGAAACCTGAGCCAGGGGGTAGACCTTTCCAATTATCCAGTGCCCCGTACCTATACCCTTGGTGTAAACTTTAATTTCTAAGCAGAAAAAATCAAAATTATAAACAAATGAAAAAAATAATCATATTAAGTTGGTTTATAGGCTTGATGCTGACAAGCTGCCAGGACAATTTCCTGGACATCGTGCCTGAAACTTCTTTAAGTTCGGCAACTTTCTTCAAATCAGAATCTGATTTTCAACAGGCTGTGAATGGTGCCTATGTGCCATTGCGGAGTATTGTGAACGACAGAGCCTGGCTTTTGGGCGAAATGCACTCCGACAATACCTACTACGCCCGGAATATTCTGTTTGGTGCTACCGAACAGCAGGAAGATATTGCTGATTTTGCTATTCCGGTTGCCCAGGGCATTACGTCTAACACCCATGTACTGAACCAGTACCGGCTCGATTACCAGATTATTGCCCGTACCAACCAGGTATTGGCGCTTATAGATGAGATAGAGTTTGATGCCAATTCAAAAAATAACCTGAAAGGCCAGGCTATGTTCCTCAGGGGATATGCCTATTTTGAGTTGGCGCGCTATTTTGGAAGTGTCCCTTTGCACCTGACTCCGGTAACCGTACGGCAGGAAGCTGCCTTACCCCTGGCCTCTGAAGAGGAAATATATGCCCAGATTGTGAAGGATGTGAGCGCGGCTACTACCCTGTTACTACCCAAATCTGAACAGGAAGCCGGAAGAGCTACTTCAGGTGCAGCTAAAACGTTACTAGCCAATGTGTATATTGAACAGAAAAAATGGGCTGATGCCGAAACCCTTTTAAAGGAAGTGGTGAACAGCAACGAATACGCCCTGATCGCTGATTTTGCTGAGGTATTTTCTACTTCTACCGGAAATAAAAATAACATGGAATCGGTGTTTGAAGTGCAGTTTCAGGAAGGGGCAGCAGGATTGAATGGAAGTTTTATCTATAATTTCATGCCGCGCCCCATCAGCCCGGATGAACTGGTAACTATTACCGAAACATCCAACCCACAGCCACTGGACGGTGAAGGCAATAATATTCCTACACCCGACGTTATCGCGGCCTTTGAAGAAGGTGACGAGCGGGAAGATGTTTCTGTTGGTTACATTGAATTAGTGGGTAGTTTCCGCGACGACAAAGTGTATCCGTATATTAAAAAGTTTGCCAAGCCCCATTCCCTGCATGGAAACCATGGCACAAACTGGCCTATTTACCGTTACTCGGAAGTTTTGTTATTTTTGGCTGAAGCTTTAATGGAACAGGGCAAGGATGTGGAAGCTGCCATGTATCTGAACCAGGTACGTGACCGTGCCGGTTTAGGCGAAGCCCAGGGCGATTTGCGAGAGGCTATTTATCATGAAAGAAGAGTGGAATTAGCTTTTGAGAATAAGCGATGGTTTGATCTGGTCAGAACCGGCAGGGCTGTTGAGGTAATTACTGCTTATGGTAACAGAATTAAAGCAAATCCTCAGGCTTACTATTACCCTGCAGGAGCGGAGCCTCGTAGCCATGCTTTTTCAAATATATCTTTAAAATACGCGCTTCCGGCTGATGAAGCAGCTTTAAGCCCTCATTTTTAATTGTTTAATTGTACCTATTTGTTACCGGGCCGGCATCATGTAAGATGCCGGCCCTTTTTTATCTATTCTTTCTAAAGGAAAAACCATATCTGTTGTCAGCAATTTTTGCCTTTTCCACAGGGATTATATCAGGGAATATTTTTATCAGATTATGGTCTGAACTTAACCAGGGTTGACATATCTCGGGTAAATTAAATTTTCCGACCCATCTGATTATGCCAGTACAGTACAGGATGACATTTCAAAAAAGTATGGCTTAATTTTCATTAAAATCAGCATTTATCTCAAGAAAATACTCGACAATATTATAGTGGCAGACAAACATATTTTTATTTCCCGGATGGTTTTGTGGCTTCATAAGCGCCCGATAAGCAATGCCCTGCCAAAATAACTCTTATTCCAATTTTTACTTCTAAAAATTCAAAACCACATTCCCGATATGGAAGTACAAACCTCAAACATAACCGAAGACTATCTATGGTCAGCTTTTAGAGAGGGTAGTGAAAATGCCTTTGATTTGATATACGGAAAAATGTTTCCGGTATTGTTTAATTATGGATGCCGGTTGTGTCAGGATGAGGAACAGGTAAAAGATTGCATTCAGAATATTTTTATCGAGATCTGGCAAAAGCGCGGTCAGGTGAAAGAAGTACATTCCCTTAAACATTACTTTCTTAAAATTATGCGCAGAAAGTTGCATAAGGAACTGGAAAATAAAAGTGTTACTCAGAATAAATTACTTTCAACAGGTTTTTATATAGATATGGGCAATGATCTGTTTTCTTACTTTCCCGATCAGTTCAACCTGGAAAGTGGCATTTCCTCTGCTACCACTACCCTGATTAAAGAATCCATTGGTAAATTATCCAACAGAAAAAAAGAGGCTATATTGCTAAAGTTTTATGAAAACCTCACTTACGAGGAAATAAGCGCGGTAATGGGCTTAAGAGACCAGAAGTATGCCCGACAACTGGTATATCGATCTTTAGATGAGTTGAGAAAAAATCTTAAATTAATGCAACGGATCGACTTATCCATTTGCACTTTTTAAGATTAGGAATATTAGTCTTGCCTGCTTATCATATAACGCATAACAGGCTTTCTTTTTGTAATTTTTCAGCAAGGTTTCATAGCCTTATTTGTTCGCTTTGGTAAATATCCAGATAAAAACCTACCTTATTATTTCTTTCCTTTTTTTTACTAATTTTACACACCTGCTTGTAGATTATTTAGAATACAAATAGCTGAAAAGTATTCATGGTACTTAAAATTACTCTCATTTTCCTTACATAAAGCAACAAAAATTGAATAATTTCAGTTAAATTGTAAACGCTAAACGTTTATTATTAATTTATATATAAGT
>JBGTIS010000217.1:0-23793 GCA_041745535.1 Cyclobacteriaceae bacterium
TTAGATGAACTGTTTAGGGTACTGACGGAAATCAGGGGGTATGGGTAATGGTAATAGCCTATTAAACGCCACCATATTTTTGATCACCGAATGATGCTTTCCAACAAATTGCCCACGAAATAGGCGATCATGGCAGCGGAAACTCCCAGAAAGAATGTTTCCCATATACTTTTGATCCGGTTGGTATGATTTACCACGCTCTTGAGCCAGCCAATCCCGATAAAAGTCAGAGAAGTTAAAACCGATGCAATTAAAAAGGTTCGCTCCATTTTCACGGCGGAAACATATTCATACACATAAATAAGCAAAGGAATAAACCCCACCATTACAAACGACACGAAAGTAAAAAGGGCCATGGAGCGAGGGGATTTGGTATTAGGCATCATTTTCAGCTCTTCTTTCATCATGATATCCACCCACCGGTCTTTATCTTCTGTAATTTTATCTACCACTTGTTCTAACAGATCGCCCGTAAATCCTTTTGCCTTATAAATATTCCTGATTTCTTCCCGCTCACTTTCCGGTATATGATCCACTTCCCAATGTTCAACATTCTTGTGTTTTTGGTAGGTGTCCTGCTCCGAATTACTGGAAAGGTAACTACCTACCGACATGGAAAAGCCATCGGCAATCAGGTTGGCAAAACCTAAAATAATCACTACGGAAGAACTAAGATCCGCTCCGGCAGCACCGGCCACCACCGCGAAGGTGGTTACCGAACCATCCATCCCACCATACACAAATTCACTTAAATAATTTTGCCAGCGATGGATGTCGCGGGAACTTTTATGCAATATATGCTCCTGATTTATTTCCATATTACCTGTTCAACTATTAGTTATTTTAGAGATGAAAATCAGTTATTTATCCGAGAACAAATAGAAAATTAGTCACCACAGGATATGATTTTTATCATCATCCGAAATAATGCGCATCATTTTTTATGAGATAACCCCGACTTAACTTTCACCCGATATCCAGGTATTGGAATGATGGTGATTATCAAAATTTAATTCTATAAACACATACAATCATGAAAAAGAACATGGGAACTACTGACCGGGTGATCCGGGTAATTATCGCGGTACTGTTTTTTACCAATATCCTTACGGGTACTTTAGGCCTTATTTTGATGGCTCTGGCAGGTATATTTATCCTTACCAGCATGGCAGGCTTTTGCCCTTTGTATGCTCCTTTTGGATTCAGCACTTGTTCTACTCGTAAAAACACCAAAATAACCTAAATAAAAACCAGCGCCATTTTACGTCAGGGAAATCAGGGTTCATAGTCCTGTTTTTTTGCGGCAACTGTTTACCTCAGAGGTCAAAGAAAACCTGGTCAGACAAGCCATAGCAAAAAATGATGTATTTAAGGAGGAAGACATCGCCAACTTACCAGATCCGGTTCAAAAATTTTTCACAAACGCCGGATACCTGGGCAGAAAGATGATGGCCAATGCTGAGCTAGCATGGAAAGATGTTTATTTGAAAACCTCACCCGATAAAGATTGGGCGAAAATTGAATGCTATCAGTATAATGCCGTTGCTGAGCCCACCCGTATGGTGTATATGAAAAGCCATGTGGCATTTTGACACTGGCGATTAAGTTTATTTTAAAGGCAAAATAACCCATATCAACTTTGATATAAAGCAATGTAGCTTGGAGAACCGATAAAAATTTAGGTCAGATCATTTGATAATTCCTATCGCATATTGGTCATAATTTCTCCGCAAGCACATATCAAAAAGATTTCGATGCTAAAAATCATGTGTTCCACTCTAACTTTTATCTCCAAATAGGATTTTCCCTGATCATTTTCTAGACAGGCAACTCATTTCTCAACACTTCCCCGATATGTTTTTTTAGGACCAGATAACAAGCAAAGCAAAAACATATCGCTTTTACCTGCCAACCCTATTTATTTATGAAAACCAGATACTACTTTCCGTTTCGGCAGTTTTTGAGTACTTAAATATAATGTAATCTTTTAAATACAGATGAATCTCTTTAGGCAAAAACCCAATCTCTGTATCCATATCTATTTCAGATAGATGATTACCAATTACCCTAAGCACTGACCCAATCGCTTTTTTGATAATCTTTCTATCTTTTCCCAATAAATGCCTTCTATCACAGGCAATAATGGTATCGATAAGATCATCTATTTTTTCCATTTTTTCAGGTTTATTTACCTGTACTTCCCAGCTGTTTAGGTAAATCGCTTGGAAGGACAAGGGAAGTAATTGAACAAAACGGATTGATTGTTCAAAAGTAAGCCGGTTTCGAATAGCTTCCAGCACCAAGGTTACAACTTTTAAGGTATCCAGGGTACAATTAAAATTACCAAGTTCTCTGCCTGTTTGTTGTAACAGCTCTTCTAAATAAATTATGTGTTTTTCGAATTGTAATGAAGCTTTCATGGTTTGTATATTTTTTTTGAAAAGTTAATCCCGAGTGCCAAGCTGTAATGAGCTAATGGTTAACAATCCTTTGTGTGTCAAAGCCAGGCCAGTCATCGTCAAAAAAGCTATTCAATAAAAAAGGCATTTCATTGGCAAGCCGGGAGATCTAATTAATCGTGACATTTTACTTTTGTATTAAAGTTGAACATCAATTTTATGGTAACTAAAGTAGCGATTTTAACAATTTCCAACCATGAAGCACATCAGGGTAAAGAATGATATTTGTCATCCTGATTTTTACATAATTTCAATATTTTCAAGGCTTACGAGCAAAAACCATCAAGAAGGCTGACTTTATCATTAAAGAAATGAATGAAAACTGATAAATTTATTCACCCAAAAATCAAAAAATTGGATAGCTTTGTTTTTATGATTCTCTCAGGCTCATGGTCCAGATGGGTTTGGAAGAATGATTGACCAAGTCTTCTGTAACGCTTCCACTTAACAGGTGCGCAATTCCCCTGTGTCCATGAGTGGCCAGGGCAATCATATCAGCTTTTACTTCATCGGCAAAATGCAGAATGCCCTCCTCCTCTCCCAGGTCATTGAACGTATGAATGGAATAATTCTTCAGGTTATGCGCTTTCGCGATTTTATCTAAACTCTTTTTTACTTCAGTATCATAAAGAAAATTGGCAATAGTATTGACCCGAAGTAAGTGGATGTGGGCCTGATAAACTTGCTGAAATTTTTGAAGTTGAGGTAGAATTCTTTCTTCATTTTCGTGAAGTGAAGTAGCGAATACAATGTGATCAATTCTATTCAGATCTACTTTATTTTTAATTACCATAACCGGACAAGGCGCGAATCGCACCATACGTTCGGCGTTCGATCCTATAAATATTTCTTTCAGGCCACTAGCTCCTTTGGATCCCATTACTACCAAATCTATTTTTCCATGAATTAATTCCTTGGTGATAAAGCGATATGGCGCTCCAATCTCAGTTCGGTAAATAATTTTCACATCGGTTACCTGGTGCTTTTGTGCTTCTTCCCGCATTAATTCATTAGCTTCCTCCCTGGCTTTTTTCAAATAATCCGCCGCTTCAGAGAAAATTCTGTTAATGGGATATTCCTCATCTTCCAGTGGAAATTGTATGACGTGGAAAAGCACAAGGGTGGCATCCCATTTTCTGGCAAGCTGATGGGCCGCTGTTAAGGCAAAGCCCGCTTGCCGGGAGAAATCTGTAGGTACTAATATCTTTTTCATGTTTTTGAATTTACCCTATTAAATTTGTTGTAGAAGGCCCCGTAAAACCAAAATGGACACTGTTTTCTTTACTTCCTTACCGAATTTATTTCTCTTACCAAAATCGTCAATTGTCCTGGGTGTTTACGGGTGGAAGCGTTAGTAACGGTATATGTGTATGAAGCGCCACCTGCCGGGTAATACACTTTCTGAAAAGACTCATGAAGGCTATCTGCTTTTCGGGCAGAATGACCAATATATCCATATGAAAATTTTTTACATAATGTGCTATACCTTTTTCAACATCGAATTCTTCTATATAAGAGAAGGTATGAGGAATATCCTGCAGCATATGGTCAAATGCCAAAGCTTCTTCACCTTGTTCCACGGTTATGGTTACCGGATGCGGATTTACATGCAGCAGATGCACCGTAGCTTTGAAGGTACGGGCCAGCATTTTTAAAAATTCCAGAGAGGGGTGGTTTTCAGTAGGATAGAAATCCACTGCAAAAGCCATATTATTTAACTGAAACTTTTGAAAGGATGCAGGCACGGCAAGTACCGGACATGCAGCCTGTTTAATAACACCGTAGGTATTAGTTCCAAAAACCTCATCACCAGCGTTATGAGCTCCATGGGTTCCCATTACTACCAGATCAATATTGTATTCTTTAATTGTTTTTTTTATACCATCAACCGCAAAAGCCAGTTTGATCAGATAAGAATGAGAAATTTGATCTAATTTGGGTGTATCAACTGATAACTGCCTCATCTTTGACTTTATTAGTTTCTTTTCATGGTCGATCATGGGTTTATCTATAAAATAGGAATCCTGACTTCCCATGGGTGGGTGATAGGCATGAAACAATATAAGTTCTGACTGAGTAGCAATGCCCAGCTCAATGGCATACTTAAGCGCATTCAAAGCACAGTCTGAAAAATCTATAGGGACTAAAATTTTCATGGTTCATTAATTTTGATTTCTTCCGTTAAGTAAATGAAATAAGCGTTACAGAAAAATGAGGAGGGTCATACTGCTTACTGACTTTCAGCATAGATTTTTAAACAATTATTCGACAGCTTTACCTGGCCTCCATATAATGGATTTCCGCTCCATGATTCACCGTAATGCGGGCAGTACAACCGCAACAGGTACACAAACTTTCACAATAAGGCAGATGTATATACAGGCTTATGCCCTGTTGCCGGGTTTCAGCAAGGGCAATTTTTACTTTCTCTATCCGTAAATTTTAATAACAAACCGTCACTTCAGTGGATTGGGAGGTATTGGGAAGAATCGGGCTGACATACGGAATGTTCAGCGACATTCCCCGAAGTATCAGCAAAATGCCCATCATACACATCATGATCGGAACCGCTTTTCTCATCCGGGTGCGGATGCCCGGGCTGAGGCTGTTTCCAAAAAAGCTTACCAGAAACATCATGGGCAGGGTGCCGGCTCCAAACAGTGTCATATACAACAGGCTGTTAATGGGTTGCCCCAAAGCCACCGCGCCGGCAATGCCCAGATATACTAGTCCGCAGGGTAACAATCCATTTAGCACGCCCATGAAATAAGAAGCAGATAAAGAATGTTGTTTAAAAAGCAGCGCCATCTGTTTTTTTACAGGCGCGATCGCACGTGCTATCCAGGATGTAATTTTTATGTTTTTGCTAAAAAAGTGGGGCATTACTATTCCCATAATTATGAGCAATCCTATACCAATAGAAATTGTCTGCTGGAACCCGGCCATCACAAAGCCCTGCCCGACGAATCCGAATAAAGCGCCTAAAGCGCTGTAGGTGGTAATCCGGCCTGCGTTGTAAAGCAGGCTTCCGGCAAGTTTGCGGGAGGTTTCTTTTTTGCGCAGGGGTAAAGCCAGCGCGATGGGACCACACATGCCTACGCAGTGGAAACTTCCGGCCAATCCGAGTAAAAAGGCTGTTGATAAAAAAAACATGGCTACCGGATAAATATTGCTTCTTCTTTAAAATAAGACTGACCACCCTGCTGCCAGTCTACTTTAACTTTATAATATCCTTTGGCTAAATCCGCTGTGCTGATCGTTTGCTGATTTTGAGCATTGAGCAGAATTGCCAACAGTTGATCGAAGCGGGCATCGGACGGACGGAAAAGGCTGATGGTTCCCTGAATAGAATCAGGGCTTTCACTGGGAAACTGAACCACGAGCCGGGCATTTTTTTGAGAAAATTTCAGCTGCTGCCCCTGTGCATCCGCGTTTTTTATTTTTTCAATCTGATCCTGATAATGAATTTCCTGAAAGTAATAATCCTCGGCTACCAGGTCTATATTTTGCTGAAAACTTCTGACGGCCAGGTATACAATGAAAACCACGAAAAAGCCAAACGCGAATACTATTTTTAATCCCCAGTTCATAGTGTAAATTTTAAAGTTTTAAGAATTATTGGTCAGGTCCCAGAAAAGTGGTTTTTACTTTTTCAATCAGCTTTCCTTCTGAATATACCCCCACATACACCGTTGATTTCATTTGTTGGATGTCCTTCCGATCATAGATTATGAAAAAAGCGCTTTCGGCTACTCCCTGTTTTTCCGCGGTTAACCGATCGCCTACCATTTTGATTTCTCCTGTATCCTCCATCAACCGGAAAGTAACCGGCACAGCACGGTTGGTTTTATTGATGATTTTTACATTGTAGAGGTTACTGACCCTGTTATCGCCCTGATCCTGGTACAACATGCCCGGTGTACGCAAAATGCTGGTTTCCACATCGGTTCGTAAAATCAGTAAGCCGGAAAGCGCGCCGGTTAACAATACCAATACAATGGTATAGGCAACACTGCGGGCAGTCCAGGTATGGGATTTCTTTTCGGCGATATTTTCTTCGGAAGCATAGCGGATTAATCCTTTGGGAAACCCAACTTTATCCATAATGTCGTTACAGGCATCGATGCAGGCGGTGCAGTTCACACATTCCAGCTGGGTTCCGTTGCGGATGTCGATACCGGTAGGACAGACAACCACACACTGCTTACAATCGATGCAATCTCCTTTTCCGGTAGCGTTCCGGTCTTCCTCTTTTCTGAGTTTGCCTCTGTTTTCGCCCCGCTGGTAATCGTAGGCTACCACAATCGATTTCCTGTCTAGCAACACTCCCTGCAAACGTCCGTATGGGCAAACGGTAGTACACACCTGTTCGCGGAAATGAGCGAATACATAGTAGAACACCAACGAAAACAACACCATGGTACTGAATCCGGCGATGTGCTCAGATGGCGGGTCGGTAATAATCCGGATTAACGGTTCCGAACCAATGATATAGGCCAGAAAAGTATTGCTTATGAGAAAAGAAATGGCAAAGAAAACAACATGTTTAACCGTTTTCTTTATCACTTTTTCCTGATTCCAGGGTTGCTTGTCCAGCTTTTTCCGCGCCATATAATCTCCTTCTATCCAGTATTCTATTTTTCGGAAAACCAGTTCCATAAAAATAGTCTGCGGGCACACCCAGCCACAGAACAACCGTCCGTATACCACGGTGAACACCACAATAAACACCAGCAGGACCAGGGTGCCCAGCAGAAAAAGAAAGAAATCCTGTGGCCAGAATATCTGGCCGAAAATGACGAACTTTCTTTCCAACACATTCAATAAGAGCAGCGGTTCGCCATTAATCCGGATAAAAGGACCGGCGAATAAAATAGCCAGCAGCACCACACTTACTATTTCGCGAGCATGATAAAGAGGGCCTCTTGGCTTTTTCGGATACACCCAGATGCGTTTTCCCTGCGCGTCCACCGTAGATAGTTTATCCCGAAAATTTGCTGCCGGATGGTTCATGATTTCTTTTTAATACACTTGATCATAGTCATAAAATCTATTTCAGGGCTACTTCATCAGTTCGTTCATACAACTCTCCTTCCGGTGCTTTGCCGTTGGGCGGATTGGTACCTGCCAGGGTAATGATAAAGCTGGAGATATCCTGCATCTGAACAGGAGAAAGCTGGGTTTTCCAGGAAATCATACCTTTTTGTGGAACGCCATTTTTTATGGTTTTGAAAATATCCTTGATGTCGCCACCATGCAGCCAGTACTGGTCGGTAAGGTTCGGCCCTACACCACCCTCACCCTGCTCGCCGTGGCAGGGCGCGCATTTGGTCTGAAATAAATCCTGACCGTTGGCAATCCGGTCCGGTGCTTTTACCATCGTTACATTGGTTTCATCCACATTATCGGCGCTGGCGGCCAGATAGGCTTCTGTTTCTGCTTTGGCGACGGCCATTTCCCGCGAATATTCGTCATTCTGCGACTCACCCATATGGAAAACATGGAAATAAAGCAGGTACACCACGCTAAAAGCAATGGTAGCATAAAACATAGCTTTCCACCAGGGAGGCAGGTTATTGTCTAACTCATGAATGCCATCGTATGAATGGCTGGTAAGCACTGCTTCTTCCTGCTCAACCGGTACGGCATCGTTCATCCGGGTAATGAGGCGTTTCCAGTAACTTCGAGAAGTAATAGTTGCTTGCTCGGTTTCAACAGCTGATGCGGTAGGTGTGAGCACTTTCTGGGCTACTACACGGAGAATAAAAATCAACAGGATTAATACCAATATCAATACGGCTTCCACTGCCATGATTCCCCATGCCAGCACATCTGTATTACTAATTTCTGCCGGGCTGCTAACACCGCCGGCTTCCTGTGCGAAACCTATTACGGGTAAAAGCAGTGCGGCAAGCATGGAACTAAATTTTTTCATGTATGCAGGCATTTAAGGTATTGGAAGCCGGGTCCTGATCCAGCGGTAATTGTTCCATTTCGCTGATATAGCTTTTGTCGGCCCGGAATACCCAAACCAGCAGGATCAGGAAAAAGAGAAAGAAAATGATGAAGGAAATCAGCGGATAAATTTCTATCCCCGAAATCGTTTCCATATGATATTTGATGAATTTAAGCATGTTGTTGGTTTTTAATGATCGGGTTTATGGTAAACAGGACACAGTAAAAGGTTTTTGTAAAATCTATCTACTTTCCCCCAGTAACTTTTATGTCCGTACCCAGTCGTTGTAAATAGGCGATCAGGGCCACGATTTCTTTATCAGCTTTGATTTCTATGCCGCTTTCTTTCAGGTTTTCGGCTATTTTTTGCGCCTGCTGTCGCAGGTCCGCGTTGGCCTGATTTTCATAACCTGTGGGATAAGGTACGCCCAGTACGCGCATCGCGTTGATTTTATTGGCAGTCTGGGTGGTGTCCAGCACTTTTTCGAACATCCAGGGATAGGGTGGCATAATTGAGCCGGGCGACATCGATTCCGGATCGAGCATGTGATGGAAATGCCAGGAATCAGGGTATTTGGCGCCTACCCGCAGCAGGTCGGGGCCTGTTCTTTTAGATCCCCACAAAAACGGATGATCGTACACAAATTCACCGGCTTTGGCATATTCGCCATACCGCTCGGTTTCGGAACGGAAAGGGCGGACCATTTGTGAATGGCAGTTGTTGCAGCCTTCCCTGATGTACAGGTCACGGCCCTGCAATTCCAGGGGCGTATACGGTTTTACACTGCTGATGGTAGGCACATTAGATTTTATCAGAAAGGTAGGAATCATTTCTACCAGCCCGCCAATGAGAATGGCAATCAAACTCCAGAATAACAGCGCTACCGGACGGCGCTCAAAAATTCTTCTGTGCCAGTGCTCCCCTTTCGGATCCTGATACACTTTGGAAAGGGCAACTGCCTGTGCTTTTTCTTCTCTTTGAAAAGTGCCGGTCATGGTGGTTTTAATCAGGTTAAACATCATGATGATGACCCCGGTTATGTAGAGGGCACCCCCACCGGCACGCAGGGCATACATAGGCCTGATCTGGGTTACGGTTTCCAGAAAGTTGGGATAGGCCAGCAACCCTTCTTTGGTAAACTCTTTCCACATCAGGCTTTGGGTAAAACCAGCCCAGTACATGGGTAAGGCATAAAAAATGATGCCCATGGTGCCAATCCAGAAGTGCGCGTTCGCCAGCTTTATAGAATACAACCGGGTATTGTACAACCTGGGAACCAGGTAATACAACATGCCGAAGGTAAGAAAGCCATTCCAGCCAAGTCCGCCTACATGTACGTGCGCCACAATCCAGTCGGTAAAATGGGCGATGGCATTTACATTTTTTAGTGACAGCATAGGACCTTCGAAAGTGGCCATCCCATAGGCGGTAATGGCTACCACCATAAATTTCAGAATAGGGTCTTCCCGCACTTTGTCCCAGGCACCACGCAGCGTAAGCAATCCGTTCAGCATACCTCCCCAGGAAGGCGCGATCAGCATAATTGAAAATACCACACCCAGCGACTGTACCCAGTCGGGTAGGGCATTGTACAGCAGGTGATGCGGTCCAGCCCAGATGTAGATAAAAATCAGCGCCCAGAAGTGAATAATAGACAGCCGATAGGAATATACAGGCCGGTTGGCGGCTTTAGGAACGAAGTAATACATCAGGCCCAGATAGGGCGTGGTGAGAAAGAAGGCTACCGCATTGTGTCCGTACCACCATTGTACCAGGGCATCCTGCACACCCGCATACCAGGAGTAACTTTTCATAAAGCTGACCGGCAATTCAAAAGAATTTACCAGGTGTAATACAGCTACGGTAACGAAAGTGGCAATGTAAAACCAGATGGCCACATACAGGTGCCGTTCTCTTCTTTTCAGGATGGTGGCGAACATGTTCCAGCCAAAAACCACCCAGATGATGGTAATGGCAATATCAATCGGCCATTCCAGCTCGGCATATTCTTTACTGGTGGTAAAACCAAGCGGCAGGGTAATTACGGCGGAAAGAATAATGAGCTGCCAGCCCCAGAAATTGATGCGGCTGAGCACATCGCTGTACATGCGGGCTTTGCAGAGCCTTTGCAGCGAATAATAAACCCCGGTGAAAATGCCGTTTCCTACAAAAGCAAAAATTACCGCGTTGGTATGCAAGGGTCGGATACGCCCGAAAGTGATAAATTCCAACTCAAAATTGAGTGCCGGAAAAACCAGTTGCAGGGCGGCGGTTAATCCAACCAGCATGCCGATCAGCCCCCAGATGGTGGTGGCCCCGGCAAATAAGCGTACAATTGTATTATCGTAGTAAAAGGTTTCCAGATGCGCCTTCTGTAGTTGTTTGTCCGGGTCTTCCGATGTTTTAACCAGGTTTGATGCCATTGTATGTAATTATTCAGTTATTTGATTGAGTTCTTTAGTTTGTTGATCAGGTTTTTCCTGAAGTTTTTCATCAAAAAGTATCCTGACCGATGGCGTATAATCATCTTCATATTGTCCGCTGCCCGAAGCCCACAGAAAGGCGATCAGGAAGCTGACTGCCACGAAAAGACTAATGCCGATTAACAGATATAGCGCGCTCATAATCGTTTGATTTTTGTGCAAAGAAACACCTGGATGGCCCGGTGGCAAATGATGCCCATCAGCTGAAAAACTGATTTTTATCAGGTTTCTTAAATAAACTTCTGGCTTTTATATTCACTGCCAGTGTGATGAATCCAACAATGGAAACAGAACTTAAAGGCATCAGAATCGCGGCTACCAGTGGTGTGAGCAGGCCGCTTACCGCAAACGATAATCCTACCAGGTTATAGAGGAATGAAAGTCCAAAGGCTGTTTTTACAATCCGCATACTGGTTTTTGAAAATTGCAGATACGTGGGTAGGCGGCTGAATTGAATGGCATGCAGAATGGCATCGCAGGCAGGAGAGAAATGATAAACCTGGTCGGCGATGGCAATACCCAACTTGCTTTGTTTCAGGGCACCCGCATCGTTTAATCCATCCCCAATCATGGCCGGATAGGCGCCCTGTTCTTCTAAATGCTGCAGGTATTGGAGCTTATCCACAGGTGACTGATCAAAGTGTAGTTCACTAAAATAAGGAGTCAGCTTTTCTTTTTCACGATCGTTATCGCCTGAAAGTAAATGGGTTTTATAGTCTTTCCGCAAAATTCGCATTACCTGCGGGAAGTGGGTGCGATAGGTATTTTCCAGACTGTAATAACCTTTTACCATACCATCAATTTTTACATACACCTTGGTCGAGCCGGGTTCACCCTGTTTTTCTCCCAAAACAAATACGTCGGACCCGAGTTGCACCTCTTTTCCATCCACTAAAGCGCATATACCCTGCCCTGGTACTTCGTTAAAATTTTCAGGATGATAGGTTGCTGAATTAACAGGAAGCGTACGATAAATAATCTGGCTGAGCGGATGCAGGGAATTACGCACCACAGAAGCCAGCAAACATGCTTCATAATCCGTCAGTCTTTTACCGACAAACACAGCATAATGGGTATTTGTATGGGTAATGGTTCCGGTTTTATCAAAAACCAGTTGGTCGGCTTTTGCCATTTTTTCTATGGCTTCGGCATTTTTTAAATACAATCCGAATTTACCAAACAGGCGAATGGTATGTCCGAAGGTGAAAGGGGCAGCCAGTGCCAGTGCACAGGGGCAGGCCACAATCAGTACCGAAGTTACCGTTTTCATAATCAGGGTACTGTCGGTAAAAAACCAGAACACTGCTGTAACCATACTAAGTGCCAGGATGCCCCAGGTAAAATATTTGCTTACCGCATTCACCAGTGAGCTAACCTTTGAGTCGGGTTCTTTGCGAAAAACCTCCTGATTCCAGAGTTGGGTAAGGTAACTATTGGAAACAGGTTTTTGCACTTCAATCTGCATGCTGCTTCCGATTTGTCTGCCTCCGGCATATACCAAATCGTTGGCATCCTTTTTCATCGGCACCGACTCTCCGGTTACAAAACTATAATCGATCAGGGCATCGCCCTCCAGCAAAATGGCATCGGCAGGAATAATTTCCTGGTGGCGTACCAGCAGTTGGTCGCCTACCTGTACCTGCTGAAGCGGTACCGATTTTTCTTCGCCCCGATCTATCACCGTAACCGCCACGGGAAAATACGATTGGTAGTCACGGTCATACGACAAAGCCTGATAGGTTTTGCTTTGGTACCATTTTCCTATCAACAGAAAAAAGACCAGGCCGGTGAGCGAATCGATATAGCCTGCTCCGGTTCCGCTGATAATTTCAAAAACGCTTCTGGTAAAAAGCACGATAATGCCCAGCGCAATGGGCACATCTATATTAAAGAAACGCTGCCGTAAACCTTTCCAGGCTGACATAAAATAGTCAGAGGCGGAATAGAAGAAAACAGGTACAGCCAGAAGCAGATTCAAATAGCCAAAAAACTGTTTGTACTCCGGACTGATCAACGCCTGCGCATCCAGGTATTCAGGCAGGCTCAGCAACATGGTGTTGCCAAAGCAAAACCCGGCGATGCCTATTTTTAGAATCAAACCGGTATCGGTACGGGTTTTTTGAATCGCTTTGGTAGCAAGATTAATTTCAGGCTCATAACCCAAGGTGGACAGCAATTCCACCAGTGCGCGCAGGGTAAGTTGTTCCATCTGAAAGGTAATGCTTACTTTCTTCTTTGGAAAATCCACATGGGCATGTAAAATACCTTCGTGCAACCTGTGCAGATTTTCCAGCAGCCAGATGCAGGAACTGCAGTGAATGGCCGGAATAAACAAAGTAATTTTAGCCAGATGGGTATCCTGGAAATCAAACAATGGCGCCATTATATCAGGATGTGCCAGATAGGTATACTTTTGAGAACCGGGAAGATGTTTTCTGTTAATGCCAGGTTTGCTTTCCAGTTGATAATAAGTATTTAATTCATTTTCATGTAGCAGTTCGTAAACCGTTTGGCATCCCTGGCAGCAGAAATAGTGGCTGTGCCACACCACCTTTTCCTGCCCGCACAAGTCGCCACAATGTTCGCAGTGCACATGTATTTTTTCAATCGTCAGCGCTGTCATAAACCGATGGTAATATTTGAATCAAAAGTAAAAAGGATAAGAAAGCGAGCGGCTAATGCCCGTCAGACAGAAAACTGATATAAATCATTTTTAAAAAAAATATAAATTGTCATGATAATCTTCATTATCATTGTGGAAATGATCTGCCAAGGAATGTAGATTGCTTTGGCAGCATCCAATGTTTTAGTATATTCAGTTATGGGCCATCACTTTATTCACGAACATTACCGGACAATTAATCTCGGTTATCAGCCTTTGATATCCTTTCTCTACTTTATCTTTTATCTTCTCTTCTACACTGCTGGACAGTACCAGCAAGTCAATGTCAAATTCTTTTACGTTAGAGATAATTCGATCGGAAATAAAACCAACTTCTGACTGAAACAAATAGTGAATGCCTGAACTTTTCAGATATTGATCTTCAATGAGTTTAAACTGATTGTTGGCGTGGATTTCCAGATCCTTCTTCATATTGGGTAAGTTGTTATTATCTAAGAAGGCATTAATAAGCCGATAAGTATGTAATACGATCAGATCGGACTCAAAAGCATTGGATAGCCTGACCACATAATTTAATGCCTCAATTGAAGACCCTGAAAAGTCGATCGGAAAAAGTATTTTCTTTATTAATTGTTCACATTCCATCTGGAATAGCCTCCTTGATAGTTCTTATAATTGTGCTAATTTATGTGGTTTTAGCTATAGTACTTATGATAGACATCATTCCGATTCCTGATATTTATCATTAATTTTGGTTTATAACAGTGATAGTATGCAGCATCAGGAGAACAACACGAATGAAGAGGCCTTTAGAGCTATTTATGAAGCTTGTGAAGAAGGCATCATCGCGGTAGATGAATTAGGTACAATAAAAATGGCCAACTCTGCCGCCCATATTATTTTTGGGTATGGTGTAAATGAGCTTCCTGGTAATAATATTGAAGACCTGGTCCCTCAGAAGCTGAAAAAGCAACACCAGGTTGATAGAAAAAATTATAACAAAAACCCACAACCCCGAAGAATGGGTGCCGGCAGAGATTTGCTGGGCGCGAAAAAAAACGGGGATCATTTTCCGGTGGAAATAAGTCTTAATAGTGCCTATCTGAATGGCAAAAGGCATGTAATCGCTTACATTATTGACATTAGCGAACGCAAAAAAATAGAAAACGCACTCAAAAAAAGTGAAGAACAACTCATTTTATATGCCTCCCATTTAGAAAAACGGGTGAAAGAGCGTACCGAAGAACTGGAACTTGCCAACAAAGCACTCGAAAAGCAAATAGAAGTAACTAAGAAAGCGGAAAAAGAGGCCAACATTGCTCTGGAACGGGAACGTGAGTTGAATGAGTTAAAATCAAGGTTTGTGTCTATAGCTTCCCACGAATTTCGTACGCCCCTGAGCACCATCCTGTCTTCGGCCTCGCTTATTGAAAAATATCAGGATGAAGCGGTTCAGGAAAAACGCCAGAAACATGTAAAAAAAATCAAATCCTCCATCAATAACCTTACCGGCATTTTAGATGACTTTCTATCCTTGTCGAAGTTAGAGGAAGGGAAAATGGATGTAAATATCGATACTGTGGATTTAACAGCAATTTGTGAACAGGTCATTGATGAATTGTCTTCTATAAAGAAAGAAAACCAGCAGATAATTTTCTATACAGAAGGTACCCATGAAATGATAAAGGCCGATCCGAAAATCATTAAAAATATTATAATTAATCTTACCTCCAATGCCATCAAGTACTCTGAAAAAGAAATCAGATTAGGCGTTGATTACAGCGCCGGGAAGGACATACGCGTTTGTATCAAAGACCAGGGGATGGGCATACCCAAAGAAGAACAAAAACATCTTTTTGAGCGTTTTTTCCGTGCTAAAAACGCTACCAATATTCAGGGAACCGGATTGGGATTGAATATTGTAAAAAAGTATATTGAAATGCTGGGCGGAACCATCGAATTTAAAAGTGAGGTGAATGAAGGTACTGAATTTTATGTGACACTTCCAAAAATAATGTATTAATGAAAAAAGTATTAATTATTGAAGACAATACAGATATCAGAGAAAATATAATCGAGATTTTAGAATTGGCAGATTTTGAGGTTATCAACGCGGTAAATGGTAAAGAAGGCGTAGAAAAAGCCTTACAGGAGAAGCCAGACCTGATTATCTGTGATATTATGATGCCGGAACTGGATGGTTACGGCGTGTTGCATATTTTGTCGAAAAAACCTGCTACTGCCAGCATTCCGTTTATTTTTCTTACGGCCAAAACCGAAAGAGCCGATATGCGCAAGGGAATGATGCTTGGCGCTGATGATTACCTTACCAAACCTTTTGACGACACTGAATTGCTCGATGCCATCGAAGTGCGACTCAGAAAGAACGATCTCATTAAAAAGGAATATGAATCAACCGAAGACGGGCTCAACGCGTTTATATCCGACGCCAAATCCTTACACAATTTTCTGTCGATAGATACCCAAAAAAAACCTCGACTGTATAAAAAGAAAAATCATATTTACCTGCCAGGAGAAATGCCCCGCAATATATTTTTTGTAGTTAAGGGAAAAATAAAAACGACACGCATTAATGAGGATGGTAAAGAACTGATCACCGGTATCTATAGCCAGGGCGATTATTTTGGTTATGAAGCCCTGCTAAAAAATGATGAATATAATGATAGTGCTGAGGCCATGGATGATGTTGAGATTATCACTATGTCAAAGGATGACTTCTATCAGCTTGTATATAGCAATCGGGAAATAGCGCAAAAATTTATTGAATTGCTTTCCAACAAAGTAGATGAGAAAGAGGAAAAGCTATTGCACCTGGCTTACAACTCAGTGCGGCAACGTACAGCAGAGGCGCTTATCCTGTTAAATCAGAAATTTAATGCTGAAAAAAATGTCAATTATGAGCTTGCTGTGTCTCGTGAAGAGATTGCCAATATGGTGGGTACAGCTACTGAATCGGTAATACGGGTGATTTCAGATCTAAAGGAAGAAGGTATCTTAACTACCCGAAGTGGTAAAATCGTGATCAATCAGCCCGATAAACTAGAGCAGATAAAAAAATGGCATGTAGCACGCTAAAGATTTAGGCCCCAGCCATCACTTTCTAAGGGGCTATTAAAAAGTTTTTTTCTTTCAGGTAGATTCTGAATAATGTGCCTTTGCCCACCTGGCTTTCTACTTCCACCTTACCCTCATATTTTTCCGCGATTCTTTTTACCATGTAAAGGCCAATACCTGTACCTTCTTGCTCTCGGTTGAAACGAATAAACATACCAAAGATTTTATTGATATACTTGGCTTCAATGCCTATTCCGTTATCCGCTACTGTCAACACAAAATAATCGTTCTCTTGAAATGTTTTCACCTTGATAAGAGGCTTTCTATCAGGATCTCTGTACTTTATAGCATTATCTAAAAGATTATGCAGGATGCTTCTTAAAAGTCGGATGGAAAAAAATAGCTCAGGTTGCTGAAAGTCAGTATGGATTTCAGCATTGGTTTTTTTAAGGAGTTCCTGATGGGTTAATTGAAACTCTTCAAAAACCGCGGCTACATCGACCACTTCAAAGTTTTCTACAGCTTCTCTTTGAATTCTGCCCACATCGGCGAGATCATGTATAATATCTTTTAGTTTAGCGACCTGACTTTGCATCATGTTAAACAAGGGTAAAATACTTTCTGATATCTTACCCAGACTTTTTTCATTTATTAGGTTTAGCACAGCTTCCAGGTTGTTAATAGGAGCTTTCAGATCATGCGAGGCGGTATATACAAAACTATCCAGCTCTTCATTGATCCTTATTAATTCCTCCTGTTGTAGTTTTTGGTCATGAATATTGGTAGCGGTGGCAAACCATTTTTTAACCTTACCATGTTCATCTTTCATTGGTAAGGCTCTGCCCAGGTGCCAGCGATAATTCCCCTCCGTAACATCTCTAATTCTAAACTCTATTTGAAAAGGTTCACCCGTTTTCACAGACTCGTTCCAGGTATTTCTAAACAGTTCCCTATCATCAGGATGGATGATAGAATTCCATCCCTCTGATTTACTTTCCTTAAAATCTAACCCTGAATAGTCGTACCAGTTTTTATTAAAATAATCAGCTTCACCATGGGCCTGGGCTGTCCAGACAATCTGAGGAATGGTATCTGTTAGGAATTCGAACTGGGCAGCGCTTTGAAGTAGCTCAGCCGTACGCTCTTGTACTTTCTGTTCCAGATTTTCATTCAAGGCACGAAGCTCCTCATTCATCCTTTTCCACTGTTCAGCACTGGGAATTAATATAAGTCTGGGGGTAATGGCCACTAAGGTTACAGCAGTTCCTATGGAAGCCAGTGCCGTAATAACGCGGGTGCCCACATCAAACTGGTATAAAGGTTTCCAGATATTGATCACATCAAAAACATGGGTAGTACCGCAGCCTAAAATAAACACCGCGAAAAGTCCCAGCAT
Source organism: Cyclobacteriaceae bacterium (assembly GCA_041745535.1). Classification (GTDB taxonomy): domain Bacteria; phylum Bacteroidota; class Bacteroidia; order Cytophagales; family Cyclobacteriaceae; genus JBGTIS01. Next base: position 17,993 of record JBGTIS010000217.1, read on the forward strand.
CCACATGTAGGTAAAGTCTTTTCGTTGCCTTACGATCTTGACCAGGCTGAGAGGAATGACTAGATAAGCCAGCGCGATGATGCTATCAGAAACAGCATACGACCATAAAATAGAGGGCGTCCAAAAATAACAGTGGCCATGAGGCATGAAACGAGTTTCTGTAAAAAATTCTATAATTTCTTGCATAATGTTGTTAATTGGTAGCCGAAAACACGGTAAAATAAGGAAAGTTAAGTATTTGTAATAAATTCACGATAATCAAAGACTTTTTAGTTCTAATGCCATGGGAAAATTAACAAGAATTTTACTGATAGATGATGATGAGACTACTAATTTTTTGAATCTGGTGTTGATCAATAATTTACAATTGGCTCATCATGTAGAAGCGCTGACCGATGCTGAGAAAGCGTTAAAGTTAGTAGAACAGCAATGCCCGCGACAGCAATGTCCGGACTTAATATTGCTGGACCTGAAAATGCCTATTTTTGATGGTTTTGACTTTTTGATGGGTTACCAGGCCCTTCCTACCGCTAAAGTTAAAAAAACAAAGGTAGTGGTACTGACTACATCGAGTAGCCCTAAAGATATAAAAAGGCTCCATGACCTAGGTATTAACCAGTTAGTCAATAAACCATTAACCAAAGAAAAAATATTGGAATTAGTGGCTTAGAAAATACCTGGCTTTTAAGTGAATGTTTTACCCAAGAGTCGGCCATGGTCAGCTGTTCAAGTCGGCTACCCGGTTAACTATTGAGGTCCTGGTCACAAATTGACTAGTCGATGTGGTTTTACCGCGAAAAGAAGGTAAAAGGGTACCGGTTAATTTAAAGAAAAAACGATGCCTTTAAGGCACCGTTCTAACAAAAATAGAGTACGCGAATACTATTATTTGAAAAACTTTTTCATCAAGGAAAGTGCCTTATTGCTTTCATTTCCTGAAAGGATTTGGCGGAACTCCCTTTGTTCTTCCAAACTCATGTGAGTTTTATATTCAACACTATTAAAATCCACCTTTTTTGCTCCCATCTGCCAGCTTGGAAATATGCGTTCTTTGGCAGGACTACTATTAATGAGCACTATATTTTTGTGCCGATCATCATCTTTGATCTTATCATAGAGTTGAAAAATCTCCCGATACTCCCCTTCCAGATACTGAACAAATTGTTTTTCTGAATAGAGTAAAACCCCTGTAATATCAAATTTTTCATTGTTTCGGTTACAGGCAGCCAATATTTTTTCAATTTCCTGCTCAGTACAATTTGGTTTTCTCTCACTAAGGTAAACCAGATAGGATAACATATTTTTGAAATTTAGTTGTTTAAATAAGCGTTAATAAGCGAGGTGATAATGTCTCCAAAATTTCCCGATAATTTATTTCTCGTGAAGTAAAAGAATGGTCGCTGTCTGGTTAATATGCCCAATGTAGCTTTCTCCATAGGTGCTAAAACCTACGGTAGGTACATGATGGAATAAATCGGCATATTCCTGGGTACGGTTTTGTTCTTTTAAATCCAAAGTCCTGAGAATGCAGTTAAAATTGATAAGGGCGGAAATTTTGCCCAATTTATCTTCATAATCTTTTAAAGCTTTTTGGGTATCTTTAACAATGTCAGTAGAGCGCAGCAGATGTAATTCCATGCCCTTCTTTACATTACAATAAAAAAGCACCCGATCTTCCTCTATTACCCGTGGACTTCTGACAAAGGGTTCATCTTTTGCCAGCATCAAACCCAATGGATTCTTAAACATATGCTTTGAGAGTTCTTCCTGTTTCACCTGTAGCGCGTCGGCATAGGCCACGCTGGCAGGTTGGCCATTCAGGGTTGTAATCTCTCTTTTAGCTTCATCGGTTTGGGTAACCGTAAGTACTTTACCTGTGTCCTGAAAGCTTTGAGTTTTAAGAATGCTGAAAGGAAGCGTAGGTTTCATTAAAAACAAAAGAGCCGCTTCTTCATAGGCCTTACCATTGGCATAGATGTAAGTGGTTTTAAACCGCAAATCATCTCCGGCTGATCCACCCACGAAAGACACATTGGTTAAATCCCCGATTCTTTCGTTAATCACTTCTTCACAGCCACTAAGTCCGTCTATAAGAACCATACCTACATACTCACTAGGGTCCATATTGGCCATTGGGCTAACAAAATAATTCGCGAAGGAGGCAAAAGCTTCGTCTACCACCCTGTCATTACTTCTGATGCTGGTCAATACCTCTACTTTATAATCAAGTAAGGCATCAGGGTGGAAAGCCATGGCTACGATGGCATGATCCAGCATTTTACCAGAAGTAATTTCTCCAGATGTGGTGCATCCCAAAGTGGAACACCCGCTGAATACGCGCTGCATGACCGAACCAAGCACTTCAGCATCATATTGTGGCGAGGCAAAGAACAGCACCAGGTTTGTCTCGAATCCTTCCAGGTTATTTTTCAGTTCCTGAACGGCCTTTTCAATAGAGGTTTGAGTAGAATATACGCTTTTGAAATACATGTGTTATCGTTTTAATTGAATGTTAAAATCTTTAGCCGCGCTATAAATCATATCCAGGATCGCGGGATCATCAGGGGTGGAAGCATCGATATTTTTTAAAGGAATTCCTTTCAACATTAATTTGAACTCAACATTAAGCTGCTGAAAAGTATTCCCCTGAGCTTTTTCGTCAATGATCTGGTCAATAAGCTGTTTCATTGTCGCCATGAAAAAATCGTTTAGTAAACAGTGTTTTAAAAAGAAGCGGCAAAATACAGATATACAAATCAGCTTGCTTTTAATGTGCTAATGAATTATTACACAGGTAAGAAATCGGGATTACAGCAAAAAATTCACCTCCTTACCTAAGGATGAAAGATAACCTGATTCATCAAATAAAAGATTTTAATTATCTGATTTAACCAAATTAAATATCGTAATGTACTAAGTTTAAGAATTTTGATACATGATCTTACATGCTTGTAAATGACCGCCTCTATAACTCGCCTCATTTTTGCAAACGGTGGGTGGTACATTTTTTACTTTATTTTTTTAAACATGCGTCAACTTTTACTATTGCTTTTTTTATTGGCTAGCCAAAGCCTTCAAGCCCAATTTACTGTAACAGCTGAAATCCGCCCCCGTTTTGAATACCGGCATGGATTCAAACGACTCGTTAGTGACAACGAAAAACCCGCGTTGTTCATAGAACAGCGTTCACGCCTTAACCTGGGTTATCAGCAAGACAAAATCAGGGTTGGTCTTCAAGTGCAGGATGTGCGGATATGGGGAGAAACGGCTCAGATCAATAAATCAGACGGATTGTTTTCCGTACACCAGGCCTGGGGTGAAGTATTATTTACCAATCGGCTTTCATTAAAAGTAGGCAGGCAGGAACTGGTGTACGACGATCAAAGAATATTGGGAAGCCTGGACTGGGCGGCTCAGGGCCGCAGCCATGATGCCGCGCGGCTCATGTGGCAGGATTCTACCTGGCAGTTACACCTGGGGCTGGCTTTTAATCAAAACAGCGATTTGCCTGAACCCGCCAAACTGACTGGAAATTTCTACAACGCTCCTGGTGGTTTTTCCCAACTGGGTGGCGGTTTACCTAATTACAAAAACCTGCGACTGCTTTGGACAGAAAAAAAACTAGGGAAACTTGATTTAATAGCACTTGTGCTCAATACAGGCTGGCAAATGCCCGATACCACCGTGAATTATGTAACCACAGTAGGTTTTAACCCAGCTTTACAGTTGAGCAGTCGATTAAAACTCAACGGATCATTGTATTACCAGTTTGGTAAAAATCGTGCTGATCAATCCGTGCAGGCTTATCTGGCTTCGGTCGCGTTCACTTATTCGGGAATAAAGTCATTTACCCTCACTTTGGGAGGTGATATGGTTTCAGGAACAGATGTAAATGAATCTAAGTCTACAACTTTTGATCCACTGTTCGGAACCCACCATAAGTTCTATGGACAGATGGATTATTTTTATGTGGGCAATCCGCATAGCCAGAATGGAAAAAGCGTAGGGCTGGTAGATGCCTTTTTGAAAACCAAGGCCAGATTGGGAGAAAGATCGGCGCTGCTGGCCGAGCTACATCAGTTCTCGTCACAGGTACCAGTAGCAGACCCCAACGATCTTTCCCAGACCTTAAACAGCAACTTAGGAGGTGAATTTGACCTGATATACAACCTCGATTACCAACCCAATATTAATGTGAAGATCGGATACGCGCAGATGTTCGCTACCAGCAGTATGGAAGCTATCAAAGGAGGCAATCGCGATCAACTCAATCATTGGGCCTGGGCGATGATCACCTTCAAACCCAATTTTTTGGATAAAAAGTAAAGAATTAACCGCTCTATTGGTAAAAAATGAAGCTAAACGGAAAAAATTTTAAGGACTTAGGGATCAAAACCAAATTGGGTAGTATTTTACTGCTATTTGCTCTGATAGCTTTGGTTAATTATCTCAGTGTAAGCTATTTTAAAAACCTACAAAAAAGTGATGCCGCGGTGGTGGATGCCGCCGGAAGGCAACGGATGCTTTCCCAAAGAATGGCTTTTTTTGCTGAGATGATCAGTTGCGGCAAAGAGCAAGTGCGTGAAGACCTTCGTAAAGTAATGGAGTTGCATGATGTTTCTTTACAGGCATTGAAAATTGGCGGGATAGCCCCAGGTATTGGGGATAACAAAGCGCTTCCTGCTACCCATGCCAGCATCATGTCCACATTGCTCTCCGCGGAGGCATTATGGGCAAATTACAAAACGAATGCTACTCTCATTTTAAATGAACCCCTGTATGTGGATTCAACTGCTGTGAAAACCATTACTGATTCTGTTGGAATGATCAAAAACGCCAGACAGCAATTCAGTATTCTCAACCCTAAAGTAGCCACAGCCATCGCTTTTATTGAGAGCAATGCTACGGAAATGCTGGCCAGAAACAACGCTTTGGTTAAAGATTATGTAAAGGAGAGTGAAAACAAACAGCAAAACCTCAATTATTTATTGTGGATGCTACTGGCCATTAACGCGCTGTTAATTATTTCAGGATTTTATATTATTGAAAAATTTGTGGTAAAACCCACCCAATTGATCAAGCAAGGGGCGCGACATCTGGCGCAAGGGGACTTATCGCGGAAAATCCTTTATGAAAGTGAAGATGAGACCGGCAGGACAGTAAAGTATCTAAATATTCTGACAGATAATCTGGAAGAATCAGCCCGGTTTGCCCAGGCCATTGGGGAAGGAACCTTTACTGTGGACTTACAAGCGGTGAGTGAAGCGGATAAACTGAGCATAGCCCTGATTGGGATGCGAGATCGGTTATTAGAAGTGGCTGGGGAAGATAAAAAGCGCAATTGGGGTACCGAAGGATTGGCCCAGTTTGGGGATATCCTCAGAGGAGATCATAGTGATTTATCTGCCCTGGCCAACCATGTGATTAATTATCTGGTCAAATATATGGGAGCCAATCAGGGGGCTTTGTTTATTGTCAACGATGACAATGAAGAAGATAAGCACCTGGAGCTACTGGCACTCTATGCCTGGGGTAAGAAAAAGTTTATTAACAAGCGCATTGAGAAAGGCGAAGGCCTGGCGGGAACAGCGTGGCAGGAAGGAGAGATTGTTTATCTGACTGATGTACCGGAAGATTATGTGCAAATTACTTCTGGCCTGGGAAAGGCCAATCCCCGTAGCATTGTGGTAGTACCTTTGAAATTAAACGAAGAAGTTTTGGGTATTATAGAAATTGCCTCTTTCAAGGAATATGAAGAATACCAGATAGAATTTATTAGAAAACTCGCCGAAAGTGTGGCT
>JBGTIS010000218.1:0-5223 GCA_041745535.1 Cyclobacteriaceae bacterium
AGTATGGGAATTATAGCTACCATCAAAAACCTGAGGAAATTTACCGAAAACATTGCTTTTATTAGCTTCATTTGAATTAGCAATTAATGTTGTTATAGTTTATTTGAATCCTGATTCTTATTGTTCATTTGTTGAAACGGACATTTCCGGCTTGATAAAGCTTTCGCCGTCTATTAAAAACTGGGCATTATACGCGAACTCTGTTTCTGTACCCAGGTCAGTAAGCAGTTCAACCTGGCTATTCGCTGTTTTTCCTGTTTCTACTACCAATGGCTTGAAAACACCATCTTCTACCTTGGTGAAAACAATTTTTCTTAATCCCAGGTCATACACGGCCGTGCGGGGCAGCCATAGGCTTTCCTCTGCTTCTAAAGGAAATTCAGCGGTTACCAGTTGGCCAATCTGAAACTGCTTATCTGCGTTTTTCAGATAAACCCTCACTTTTTTAAAATTGCCTCCTTTCTGATAAAAAGGTTGAATGAAATCGACTGTGGCATTTAATGTCTCACCATTCCGCAGATTAATTTCAACTGGATCGCCCTGGCTGATTCCCACAGCGTTATCGGTATATATATCAAATTCCGCCCACAGATTTTCCGTGTTCACTACCTGGAATAAGGTTTGCCCTTTTGCCACATACATGCCTTCGCGCAGCGTAACTTCGGTACCGGCCGATGGTGGGGTTGCTGCCGCAACCGGTGCCGGATTCATGCCGCCTCCTATAGCAGCTTTGGAAGTTGCCATTGCCTTATCGGGTTCAGGTTCAACCACATAACCACTATATGGACTGTAAACTGGAAAAGTATAATTTACTTCGCCAGACTGAACAATCTGATTTACCTGCGTTGCTGATACGCCCAGCAGCATCAGTTTTTGTTTGGCGGCTTCAATAAGGTTTTTATTATCTCGGTCAGATCGCGTTAAAAACAGCAACTCCTTTTGGGCGGTTACCAGTTCCGGACTGTAAATTTCGATGATTTTATCACCCTTTTTCACCGATTGAAAATTAAACCGGATCAACAGTTTCTCAATTCTGCCTCCAAAACGAGCAGGAATTGAATAGGACTGCCGGGTATCGTAGGTGATAATTCCATTGGCCTGCCGGGTAAACTGCTTTATCGCAGGGGTAGCTTTTACGGTTTTGATACTGGAAATTACGGTTGCATTGGTGGCATTCAGCAAATCCTCTACATGGGCCGACACTTTTACCGAATCGGTGGAAACTTCTTTTTTCACCAGATCCATATGACAGATCGGGCACGAGCCGGGTTCATTTTTTATAACCTCAGGGTGCATCGGGCAGGTATAGATATCATCTGCATGATTGTGTTCGGTGTGGCTTTGGCAGGCAGCAAAAAACATGAAAATCAACAGGATGGCTGCTGTTATACAGTGATAACCGGTTCGTTGGTTCCCTGCCATGGGAGATATTAATATTTTAAATTCTATCATGTTACTTTTCAATTTGCTTTTCATATTCCACCATCATTACCAGGTATTTTTCCATCTGATCGAGGTATTGCATCTGTGCCATGTTCAAGGCTTCCCATCCATCGATCACCATGGGAAGTTCTTCGCTGTTTTCCTCATAGGCCAGCATCAGGGTCTGGTAATTTTTCCGCAAAGCAGGAATAATTTTATTCTTATAGTTTTCCAGTTGCCGCCGCATACTGCTGATTTCAGTGGCCATGCCCGCGACCATGCCCTGCACTTCGTTCAGCATGGCCTCTCTTTCTTTTCTCATGGCCTGAATTTCATATTCCATCCCACGTACTTCATATTTATACATTTTTGAGGCCCAGGGAACAATCGGAATGGAAATCATGCCCATTACGGTATATTGGCTCGGCATACCTTCCAGCCATGGCGACATATGGTCGAACCGGATTTTAAAGTCAGGTTTACTTTCAAGTCCTTTCAACCGGGTATTGAGCCGCATGCTTTGGATAGTCTGATTCATCTGTTGGATATCGCTACGCCGGGAAGCCAGTTCTGCCGTATCGATGCCAGTAAGTACAGGATTGAAGTTTACGGTGGTATCAATATTATATTGGGTATCCAGGGGTATATCCATCAGGGTATTCAACTGAATATTTTTTTGCTGAATGGCCGCCGTGGTCATCAGAATCATATTTTCTACTTCTTCTCCGCGCGCCTGCACTTTGTAGATATTGCCCAGGCTTCCCTGGTTGTAAGGATATCGGATATCAGCCAATTTTTTCATGGTGTGAATTATCTTCAGGTTTTCCTCTAAAACCGATAACTTTTTTTCATTCACAACCCACTGATAATAAGCTATTTTAGCCTTATATCTTAAATCATTAAATGAATATTCCTGAGCTGAAGATTCAATGGCAGCCTTAGAATTTAAATACGCTTGTCGGGCTTTTAGACGAGCCGGATTTGGGATTTCCTGTTCCACAGAAAACATCAGCATCCCTTTGTCGCTTTTCTCCCCATTTCTCAGTCCCGGATACGGGGTCATAAAGGTACCAGCTCCTATCATTGGGGCCATCCAGGCGGTAGCACCCTCGGCGTAGGCTTCCATGGCCCTGATCCGCTGTTCATACTGTGCCATGGTAGGATTTTGGTCACGAACCACTGCCAGTATGCTATCCAGGGTCAGGGTTTGAGCCTGTGCCATTGAAATCCCGGACATCAGGACTACCAATAAAATTTTAATGATTGACTTCATATACTTCAATTTTTCCATTCTTTTTCAATTCATATTCCTTGATCATTTCAAAAACCACCGGGGTTACCAGCAAAATGTGGATGGAAGAGGTAAACACACCACCAATCATAGGCAGCACAATGGGCAACATCACATCTGTACCTACACCGGTAGCCCAGAGCACAGGTACCAGTCCGAACAGCGCTACTGACACGGTCATTAATTTAGGACGCAGCCTTTTGGCAGCTCCCCTGAACACGTACTCCCTGATATCCTGAAAGCTGATCGTTTTGCTGGAATTACCTTTTAAATCTACCAGGTCCTGCATGGCTTCGTTCAGGTACACGACCATGACCATAGCTGTTTCGATGGCAAGGCCGAATAATGCGATAAAGCCTACTGCCACCGCCACCGATAAATTGACACCATAGAAGTACACCAGAAATACACCACCTACCAGGGCAAAAGGAATGGTAATCAGGTTAATCAGAGCCTCTTTTAAAGAGTGAAAGGTGAAATACAGAATGATGAAAATAATGATCAGTACTACCGGAATGATAATTTTCAGTGTTTGGTTGGCCCTGATCTGATTTTCCCATTGTCCGCTCCATTCCAGAAAATAACCATTGGGCAGGCCGGCACTTAATCCTTCCATCTGCTCTATAGCTTCCTGTACCGTTCCGCCCAAATCACGGTTTCTGACATTAAAAAGAACGGCGCCTCGTAATAACGCATTTTCTGAATTGATCATAGGCGGGCCATTTTCAAACCTGATCTCTGCCACTTCGGATAGCGGCACCGTGCCTAAGGCTGGTGTTTGAATAGGAATCCTGCGGATGCGATCCAGGCTATTGCGGTAATCCTGGGCAAGCCGAATGCTTACCGGAAACCTTTCTCTGCCTTCAATAGTCTGGGTAATGGTCGCACCCCCCAGGGCCGATTCCACCATCATGTTCACATCGTCCACATTTAACCCGTATCGTCCCAGTACTTCTTTTTTAATATCTATTTCCAAATATTTCCCACCAGTAATAGGTTCCACATATAAATCCTGCACGCCTTCGATCCCTTCCAGTTGGGTTTTTACCTTTTCTGAAACCGAATGGATGCTATCCAGGTTTTGCCCATATACTTTAATCCCCACATCGGTACGGATGCCCGTGGCCAGCATGTTAATCCGGTTGATGATGGGTTGTGTCCAGCCATTTACCACTCCGGGAATCTGCAGTTTGGTATCTAACTCGGTAACAAGGTCTTTTTTAGTAACCCCCTCCCGCCATTCAGATTTTGGTTTCAGCATAATAATGGTTTCAATCATACTGAGGGGAGAATTATCGGTAGCCGTGCTGGCACGGCCGGCTTTTCCCAATACCTCTTTCACCTCCGGTACCGACTTAATAATTTTGTCCTGTACCTGGAGAATTCTTTTAATTTCAGCATTGGAAACATCGGGCAGGGTAACGGGCATAAACAGAATGGAACCTTCATTTAAGGGCGGCATAAATTCTGAACCCAGACTGAACAGCATGGGAATCGCAACGGCCAGTGCTACCAGATTGATACCAATGGTGGTTTTTCGCCATTCCAGGCACCAGCGCAATACCGGACCGTATAATCGTTCCAGAAACCGGTTCACCGGATTACGGCCTTCGGGCTTGAGCTTTCCTTTCAGAAAGAAGGAAATCAGAATGGGTGTAATGGTAACGGCTACCAGGGCATCTACCACCATGATAAAGGTTTTGGTCCATGCCAGCGGACTGAAAAGTTTACCTTCCTGTCCGGTTAATAAAAATACAGGCAGAAAGGAAGCCACAATAATGATGGTACTCCAGAAAACACTGGGACCCACCTGTTTGGCGGCCTTTTCTATAATATGTAATCTTCTTTTGTTTTCCATTTTTTTAAAAATTCGGTTTTCAGTCGTCACTCCGGTTCAGTGAAAGGTGGCGGTACGCGTTTTCCACCATTACAATGGCATCGTCCACAATAACCCCGACAGACAAGGCAATGCCCGTAAGCGACATGATGTTGGAAGTAATGCCAAAAGCGTTGAGCAGAATAAATCCGATAGCAATGGAAAGCGGAAGCTGAATCAGAATAATAAGGGCGCTGCGCCAATGAAAAAGAAAGAGAATTACCACCAAAGAAGCGACGATCATTTCCTCGATCAGGGTGGTTTTTATTGAATTAATGGATTCCTGAATCAGTCCGCTGCGGTCGTATACAATATTAAAAGCTACGCCTTCGGGCAATCCTTTGGTCACTTCATTCATTTTTGCCTTTACCGCGGTAATCACCTCATCGGCATTTTCACCATAGCGCATCACCACAATGCCGCCTACTACTTCACCTTCCCCGTTCAGGTCAAAAATCCCCAACCTGCTTTCGCCGCTCATCTGCACCGTAGCCACATCTTGTACCCGAACCGGCGTGGCATTCCGCGTTGCCAGCGGAATGGATTCAATCTCTGCCAGTGATTTCAGGTAGCCGGATGTTTTGATAATATAGCCGATACCGCTCATCTCGAACTTTCTGCCACCTGCCTCATT
>JBGTIS010000219.1:0-13691 GCA_041745535.1 Cyclobacteriaceae bacterium
GATCGACATATTCGCCGGGGTATGCCACACTCCATAATTATTATCATTCGTTGTAATTACACCTGCGATGGCGCCACTGGGCGGTAGCGAATTTACGTCAGCCAACACCTGTTTCATGATTGCCTGATAGGTCTTGCTGACATTGCGCAATGCCGCATCGTATTGGCTTACTGTTAATGCATTGGGTGGCGGGGTTTTGATATCCGACAGAATTGCGGCTATATCCTGATCAGGATTGTCCGTTGGATTTAAAATGGGTTCCAGCTTTTTTATGTCGCCACCGAATAAATTGGTGTAATCTAATTCTCCTTCCTGCATAATGCTCGTTCCGATAAAAGGATAATAGGCCGCCCCAAAACTCAGCCCTTGTTTACCAGTTTGTTTCCTGAAAGATTTAATATCATTGGTATACGAAATGGGGTTGGCATTCCGACCGCCCATTACATCAATAATACTAATGGCCGTTTGCATGTCTGCATTCTGCACCAACATCTGCTGCATAAAGGTGCCATTATCTTCTACCGAAAGCAATGCAGCATCCGGGCACACATACAGGGTAGGCTCCGTTTCCTTTTTCAACAGACAAAGGCCTATTAACAAATCACGGAGCCGTACATTCGGATTTATGAGGGGTTCGCCCGGTGAAATGGGTTTCTTTCTGGGTCGTCCATACGTACCTACTGAAACAATATAGGCAACGCCTCCCCCATTTTGATAAAAAAATTTTATACTGTTATACAGGTAGTAAATGGTACCTGGGTCGGGTACTATTGAATAATAGGCATCTCCAATTTGCTCATAATTTCCCTTATCGGATTGGTTCATCTGTTTTACCAGATAATAGGCAGGATTATACTGCTTTGGCGAACTGCCTTTCAGGACAGATTCCGGATAACCGTAAATCCTCTGAAATTCCGCGAAAGAAGTTATTTTTTTTGGTACATTGGTATATGATTTTCCCTGGTAGGAAGCCTGTGGTGTATAGCCAATAAATGCCGGAACCGCAGTCGCGACTGGCGCCACGGAATTTGGAAAAGCGTTTTTCTCAACAATGTAGATACCTGGAGTTTTGAGGGTTGGTTTCGCCATTTTGTTTCAGCAAAGTAAAACAAAGGATGTCATTTCAAGTTTTGGCTCATCTCCGTATACATAATGATAGCGGAAAAAAAGGATATCGTTTAATCCATCATATCCAAAAATATTATTCAGGCTATAATATTTAGGTAATACATTAAACGATATGAATTCCCAAATTTTTAATTCATCTTATGAAATACTTAATGGCTGTTGACACCTGGCCTGCCAAATTCTTATTTCATCAGTTTCACCTTGGTAGCGGTAGGACCTTTTTGCCCCATCTCTATTTCAAAGGTTACCACATTGTTCTCTTTAATCTCTTCCAGTACGTTATTTACGTGCACGAATACACTGTCGTGGCTTTCAGAATCTTTAATAAAGCCATACCCTTTGGAATCGTTGAAAAAAGTTACTATTCCTTTTCTGATGGGATCACCTGCTTCCGTATTATCACGTTTTGGGATACTGGTTTCAATATTTTCCAGTTTAACATCCTTCTTTTTAGTAGGATCGGGCGGGGTGGAAGTGATCATTCCATTCTCGTCCACATAAGCGATCATGTCTTCCAGGTTTCCGGTTTTTTCATTTTCTTTCCTGGCCAACTTCTTCGCTTCTTTTTCTTTTCTCTTTTTCTCTTTTTTACTTCTTACTTCTTTTTTGTTAAATGTTTCTTGCGATCTACCCATAAATTGATTTTAAGTGATTAATATAAGACAATTTTGACAATAATAAAAAAGCCCATCAATTGACAGGCTTTCAAGGTGCTAAAAATTATAGAGTAACCAATTATATTACTCTCACATTGACTGCGTTCAGTCCTTTTTTACCATCTTTTAATTCAAATTCAACAGAATCACCTTCTCGAATTTCGTCGATTAATCCTGAAATGTGTACAAAATGATCCTTGTTGGAGCCTTCTTCTGTAATGAACCCAAATCCTTTTGATTCATTGAAGAATTTTACTGTGCCTTTATGCATTGTGAAAATTTAAATATACAAAATGCAAAGTTAGTATTATATCGATTCATATGGTAGTATTTGCGGTAATTATTTTTATTTTATTCTAAAAAACTTCTACGAAGGCATTATAGGTGCGAAAAACTGACTTTATATATAGTAAATAATCCGTGATTACGCGCGGCGACTTTTTTATACGCGGTTGCGGCGTTAATAAAATCAGCGGATATACTGTAGGATGGCTTTACACATTTGGGGCTCAGCCATTACTAATTTAAGGAAGCCTATGTGTTAAACTAGCGGATATTTGGACTTACCATCTCACTTTCAAAAAATATTCCTTACTATTATACTTAAGAATTAAAGCAATAATAAATCTATTATATCACTAATATTTTTAAAACTTTATCAATTATTTTTTATTATTTATTAAATTTGTAAAACGAACTATTTTATGTTCTTATTTTTTTGTTTTTAACAAAATCCGCCTGGATAATAGTATGTTAAACTTTTTATTATTTTTTCAAGAGACTGTTACTCTATTTGAATTCTAAATTCCAAGATGATGAACCAATTAGAAATAAATAGCTTACTAAACCGTGGCCATCAAAAAGTTAATGAAGCGCGTCAGCTATTACGTTCCAGCATGAAAAATGGAAAGACCAAACGCGACAAAGAAGCCCTCCTTACCCTGAGTAAATGGTTTTATGAAAATGCTTTTGAAGTAAAAGATGCCCTTCAAAACGACCATCAAATTAACAGGTTAAGAAGACAATTACTGGAAAAACTTATCAATAAGTATACGGTAACCATTATGGAAATAGATGATAAAATAAAAAACCAGTTGGGTACCAGAAGGTAAATTTTCCCGGATTGATAAACAGTAGATACAGGCAGGCCGAAAAGCACATGATTGATGAGCATATTCCGGGTAAAAACCTTTAGCGGTGCTTGGTAATTCGGTTCGGTTACCGATTCATCTTCAAATAATGAGAAAAAGTAACTGAACAAAGTTTTGGTGATGGTGCCTGCGATACCTGCCATTACTGCTTTTTTAAAATTCATAGCTGCGATATTATTTAAAAAAATAAGCACACCGTTCGCTGATTTCAACACCACGGTAACATTCCGATCCAATACCTATAAACTGTATTGGATTTCAAATATTTATATCATTTTTCCTCTGAACCTACCGGGAAAGTACTTTCAGCTAAAACAAGGAATTGCGCTGACCTCAGGCCATGAACCTCACTATTAATAGTGATAAAGCCGGTTTTATCATCACTATTTACAGGTATTTTTATCTTGTTTCAGAAAATTATTTTTAATGTTCAAAACTCATGTAGAGCTTAGGTTGTCGTTTCTAAAAGCTAGGCATTTAATTTTTTCAACCATTTTTTAAACATTTAAACAGGAAGCGTGTTTTTTTCACGGATGAATAGTATTATCCGCGAAGCTTATAGCTTTAATTAACTATCTCAATAATTTATTTTTTAATTATATGAACCAAGAACAATTTCCCAGATGGCCGGGAAAACCTTATCCCTTAGGCGCCAACTGGGATGGAAAAGGTGTGAATTTTGCCTTATTCAGTGAAAATGCTACTTCAGTAAAATTATGTCTGTTCAATACGTCCGGTGCCAAAACAGCTACCATTCTGCTTACAGAGCAAACCGATTATGTATGGCATGTCTATTTACCGGGTATAAGCCCGGGACAACTCTATGGATATTATGTGGATGGTCCTTTTGAACCTGAGCATGGATTGCGTTTTAACCCTAACAAACTATTGTTAGATCCTTATGCCAAGTCCATTGATGGCCGCATCAACTGGAGCGATGCTGTTTTCGGATATCCGGTACAGTCTGAAGCCGAAGACCGTGACCTGCGACTGGACAAAGCCAACAGTGGCGCGTCTATGAACAAATCGGTGGTAATAGATCCTACCTTCGACTGGGAAGGCGATCAACTCCTAAATATCCCTTTGCACGAAACCATTATTTATGAAGCGCATGTAAAAGGTTTTACCATACAACACCCTGATTTAGATCCTGAGATCAGAGGTACTTACAAAGCACTGGCTTCAGAACCTATTGTTCATTATTTGAAAAAATTGGGCATCACTGCCATTGAATTACTGCCTATTCATCATTTTGTGCACGACCAGCATTTGTTAGACAAGGGATTGTCCAATTACTGGGGTTATAACTCTATTGGCTTTTTTGCCCCTCATGCGGAATACTCTTCGTCGGGCACTTTGGGCGACCAGGTGAAAGAGTTTAAAGAAATGGTGAAAGTGTTACACCGGGCAGGTATTGAAGTTATACTGGATGTGGTGTATAACCATACGGCAGAAGGCAACCATTATGGCCCTACCTTGTCGTTTAAAGGGATTGATAATGAGGTGTATTACCGGCTGGTAGCGGATAACGAACGTTTCTACATGGACTATACCGGCACCGGCAACAGCCTGAACATGGTACACCCGCGTTGTTTACAGCTGGTAATGGACAGCCTCCGCTATTGGGTTACCGAAATGCACGTAGATGGCTTCCGGTTTGACCTCGCCTCTACCCTGGCACGCGGACTGCATGAAGTTGGTCGTTTGTCTACCTTCTTAGATACCATCCATCAGGATCCGATCATCTCTCAGGTAAAACTTATTGCCGAACCCTGGGATATCGGCGAAGGGGGTTACCAGGTGGGTAACTTCCCGGTACAATGGTCAGAATGGAATGGGAAATACCGCGATAGCGTGCGCCGTTTCTGGAAAGGCGATGAAAGTCAGGTAGCCGAATTTGCCTACCGCTTAAGTGGCTCCAGCGATTTGTATATGGTAACAGGCAGGCGCCCATTCGCTTCTATTAACTTTATTACGGCCCACGATGGGTTTACCCTGCACGATTTGGTAAGTTATAACGAAAAACATAACGAAGCCAATGGCGAGGATAATAAGGATGGGGAAAGCCATAATTTGAGCTGGAACTGCGGTGTGGAAGGCCCTACCGATGATCCTGACATATTAGCGGTAAGAGAAAGACAAAAGCGGAATTTTATCGCCACCTTGTTTTTAAGCCAGGGTGTACCCATGTTATTGAGCGGTGATGAATGCGAACGTACCCAGTTGGGTAATAACAATGTGTATTGCCAGGACAATAAACTGAGCTGGTTTAACTGGAACTGGACCGAAGACCAGAAAAAGATGTTCGACTTCACCTGCAAGCTCATCGAATTAAGAAAGACTTCACCCATATTCTGCCGCCGTAAGTTTTTCCATGGCCGACATATCCACGGTAAAAACATCTTCGACATCCGCTGGCTGTCACCAACCGGTGAAGACATGACCGACGGAGAGTGGAATAATTCTTATATACGTTGCATGGGGATGTTGCTGAATGGCGAGGCCATGAACGAGTACGATGAGAAAGGCAGAAGGATTAAAGATGATATTTACCTGATTATGGTAAACAGTTATTGGGAAAGCATCGACTTTAATTTGCCAAACAAAGATAAAAAGCTAAAATGGGAGCTGATTATCGATACCCATGAAGGTGGGTTCGCGGATAAAATTATGGAAACAAAATATAATGTTCCGGGCCGTTCTCTGGTTTTACTTCGCCAGATTAAATCTATGGATTAACGTTAACGCGCTTTAGGCGGCATATGCTTTTTGTACCAGTTAGTAACAGTAACCCTGCCCCATTCGGGCGGGTTGCTGATTACATCTATGACTCCACACCACGCCGGAAAAATTCCTCATAGCGCACGCTTGAAGTTCCTGAAAACAAGCAGCCAACGTTCCGATCAGGACCATAGACTTTTTTAAGGTAAACCAACCACACTATTCTATTACAGCATACGACCGCAGCGCTTCATCAATGCGCCGGTTCCAGCGTTGCTGGGCAGCCTGATTGGTGCCATGGCCCGTTTCCTGGTCATACTGTTTCTGGAGGTGGTTCATTTCCCGATAAGAATCTATGTACTGCCATTGTATCACACTGTCGAAGTCCTCAACCATTAGGCTGTCGGTCCGAATTTTCTGTTTAAACTGTTCCGCTACCAGCTTGGCGATATCGAAGTGCCGCTGTTCGTGATTCAGGCTGTAGGCGTCTTTGGCATGATCCTTTACCCATGAATAATCTGGTATTATATATACTTTTATGGTTAAGTGGATGTGTAAGATGCCATCAACCACCTCACTCCGGCTTTCATAGGCAAAACTCGGGAATACAGAAGCGGCATAACGGTCAAGTCGAGGTTTTTCACGAAAATCGTTCCAGGTCAGTGGCCGGTCCGATGCATAATAGACGGTGTCTTTCTCCACATTCTGTGTAAAATCAGTAAAAGAAACTTTTATTCCTTTGGCCAGTAAAAGGTTCCCTGCTGTTTCTTCGTTCATCCAGGTGTCCAGGTACCGCAGGGCACCCACCATCGACTGCCGAAAAGCTTTCTCCACGGCCACATGCGAACGGGAGTTGGCAGGCCGGTTATAGCGGGCACCACCCCGGTGGTATTCCGCCAGTTGTACCGTTTCTGTATCCAGCCGCAAATCAAAAGACAGGGTCAATACCACCCGACCTTCTACCCGACCGTTGGCTCCGGGTGCTTCGGTAATCAGGCATTCTTTTATCCGAACTACAATAGGACGCAGTGTTTGATCACGCGCCAGGCTCTGCCGGATAAACTGCCTGATGGCAGTGGCTGCCCCACCCTTCAAGTTGACAGGATAAGTGACCACGGGCTGACTGGTACTGCTTATAGGCAATAGTAAATAACCAATTGCCGTGCGGTCTTCCCGCTCGTCTGTTACGTCGGCAATATAAAATTCTTTGGGTATAAAAGGCAGCGGTGTGGGTGCCAGGGCAATGTATTCTTTCTCAACAGCCGGCTGGCCAATGGCATCGAAACAGATGCCTGCGCTCAGTAAGCCCAACAATAAGATACAGCTTACTTTTTTAGCCTCACACAAATGAGGTATAAACAGCTTTTGTTCCCCGAAAATTCGTTTTACAGATTTACCACTCATGATCATACGTACATAGGCTATAACGTCTCGCCCATAAATTTTAGCATGAACACCAAAAATTTATAAACATAGCCACTTCATACCCTCAGGAAAAATACGAAGAATTGGACGGAACAGAATAAGTTTACGCATCCCTCCTTTCCTCAAACCTACTTATTAAATGCTGATAAAGTAAGTTGTAATTTTCTCGATTAATCAGTGAACTGACAGCCACCCGCTTACCATTTTTAAACAACATACTGATGGCGTAAAACCTTCCCCAACGAAAATAATAAGCATCTTCAACTTTCCAGCTATCCAGTTCCCTGACCAGGTCTATACTTGTGGTACGCAATGGATATTTCAAAATCAGGGTATCACCTTCCAGACTTAAATCTGTAACTCTTCTCACAAAAAATACCAGGGGTAATAACAGGAGAAGTAGAATAATGCCTGCCAAAATCTGAATAACCGTGCTGTTCATGCTCTCATACTTAAAATCAGTACGCTTAATTAAAAAAGAAGCGGTCTATTTTTTCGACAGGGCACGATACGTAAGACCTGTTACCAGGGCACCACTCAGATATACCGCTGCCGTCAGAATCCGCGTTTTAGCCGTCCGGTTGCTGGCTTCCGGATCCAGCCCCAGTGGTTTCGGTAAGGCAATCGCTCCCAAACCGGCCAGCACCCCTAAACCAATGCCGCGTATCCACATATTTTGCTGAGGTGCCGTGGGGATCAGACTATAGTACAAGGCGTTGGCCACCACATCACCCGCTAAGGTAACCTGATGCATCGTTGAAGAATCTGGCTGCGGAT
The DNA here is from genome assembly GCA_041745535.1 of Cyclobacteriaceae bacterium. Taxonomy (GTDB): domain Bacteria; phylum Bacteroidota; class Bacteroidia; order Cytophagales; family Cyclobacteriaceae; genus JBGTIS01. The sequence continues at coordinate 7,859 of JBGTIS010000219.1, forward strand.
GCATATGAGTAGCAGATAGTATTTTTGTCAGACTTTGCTTGCCCAACTGGTCCATACGAGGCGCATTGTGTATGGTAAGGCGTAAAGTTTCATGCATGGCTGTAAGCGCAAGCGCGCCTGCTAATCCGCTGATTAATTTGTCAGATATTTTGACTGATTTTTTTTCTTTGTCGAGAGATTCCAGTGCTGCATGCACTTTGGTTTTGATCAATTTCATAGGTTAAAAAGTTTAAACGCACAAAAAAAGTATTTCACAGGTATTACAATTTTTACAGAAAAATGTTTAGGAATTGGGCTTTTATTCAGGCGGTATCCATATTGGGTCTCCCGCATTCAGGGCAGGTGATGCCGACCCCGTGGTGCGGAATAAATCTGGGATCTTCGTTTTTATATGTTTTTCCTTGATAAATGGGCCATGTGCTACGGGGTTGCATACCGATTATTATGTGAAAGCATGACAAAACGCCGCGGTCACCAGACACATGCGGGCTGCAAGTGCCTCTAAACCCAGTGCACCTACACCCTGTACTGCCTACGGCGGGTAGTCGACCCTGGGTTTCGACTACCTTGCAGCAGGTAAACGTATTGTCGACGTAAGGTTTATTGGCGCATTCTCCTGAATTGGTGTAGTGAGCCCGACAAACTGTTATAATTTACTAATGGTCGATATATCACCAACTACCGCCATCCTTTACCAAACACATGTTATTATAATTCTTTATCTTTGCCCGGAAGTGTAACACATTTTGTATTATGGCTTTAGGCGAACAATTAAATAAATTACTTGAAAAGATATACCCTCCCAATCAACGAATTGATGATGAATTTAAAGGGAAGGCCATTACCTTTATTACCAATGAGTTGGGTGAACCCATTACACTGTTTATTGGCAAAAGAAATGCTAATGGAACCATTGATGGAGAGCGGTATGTCCGCAGAATTGTAAGAAGCCACGATGGTACTTCTATTATTAAAAGCCACTGGGACTTAAAAGGAAAAGTAAAGGGAGGCTGGCTTTAGGCTGATTTGCTTTTTATGTTTGCTACAAATGCAAACTTTCAAATTTTATCGGTACATTCAAAATAATAGAACTGTTATATCGAAAAAACACCCCTTTCTAATGAGAAAAAAAGAACCCTATCACTATAAATAGCTAAGCGTAGACCAAGAAAAAATATAATTATTACCAGCCTTGTATGTTTATAGTATTTCCTGAGCTAGCAGCTTGGTATAGGGTATACAGCAGGTTCACATCGCGCATTCCCATTTCGCCAGATACTTTTGGTTCCCGGTCGTTAAGGACACATTGGGCAAAATCATCCATCATCAAAGCCTGCTGATTTACCCCCGGCAGCTCCAATTTTCCTTTGCTGGTTGTGCCCTGTATGCCGCCATAGGCATAGGCAGGCTCCAGTTCAAACCAACCTTGTTCGGTTTCTGCCCTTAGCCTGTTAAATGCTGTCGAATAACTGGTTTCACATTCGGCTATGGTGCCATCTTCAAACTCCATCTGCCAACGCATGCCTTCCTCAATGCCCTTAAACTTCTTTTTATCGGTGATAGGCGTATAACTGGCCGTAACCGACACCGGGAGTTGTCCTTTGGTATAAATCGCGCCCTGGAGGCAGTAAATGCCCATATCCATCAAAGCCCCACCACCCGACAAAGATTTATCGAGGCGCCAGTCGCCATCCTCTAATTGCTGCCCATTGGCGGTAATAATTTTTTGTACCGGACCAAAAATTTCTTTTTGCCCTAGCCGCATCATTTCCAGGTTGTAGGGTTCATAATGGAGGCGGTAGCCAATGCCCAGTTTTCTGTCTGCCTTTTTACAGGCATCAATCATGGCCTGGCAATCCGCTAGGGAGGTGGCCATCGGTTTTTCACAAATCACATGTTTGCCCGCCTGTGCGGCCCTGATGGTAAACTCGGCATGCAGGGCATTGGGCAACACAATATAAACTACATCAATATCCGGATTATCCGCCAAATTATCAAAATTCTTATATGTGTAAGTATTCTTATCAGGGATGTGATATTTCTGCTTCCAGTGGTTGAGTTTATCGCAAGCCCCTCCTACCAGACCGGCCAGCCGGCAATACTTTGTTTCCATAAGGGCGGGCACCAGGTTTTCTTTGCTGTATTCCCCCAGCCCCACCAAAGCAATACCCAGTATACGCGCTTCATCAACATGATCGGATTCATGGGCCGGGACGTCCGAAGATTCATCCTGCGGGGTAATGTCCGGCTGGATGCCCGATGCAGGATGAGGCACATCGAATGGTATTTTGTTTTTACCATCGAAAAGACTGAGGCGCATGTCTCGACGGGTACGTTGCTGGCCCGGAAAACGGAAAAAATTCTTTTTCATATGCTTAAAAAGTATTATTCCTGAATTCAAACAAAAGGGTGTAGCAAACGGACAGCCATCAACGCTGAGGTGAAAACCTAAATCTTTTTATCCTCAGCGGATAAATGGATCGGTTCCCTCCTGTTCGTCCCACTGCGTTTGCGATAAGCCCTGGTGCTGGGCGCTTTCCTGAGGGCTCATGCCCTCATCATAATCTTTTTTTGCTTCCAGTTTAGCGGGCGGTGTAAAGCCATCCTGGGTAAGTAATCTAACCAGTTCTCTGTACCATTCATCAAGCGACATTTTAAGTTTCATGACCAGAAGAGTTATAGGATGAAAAAATGATTTACTTGTCCATGCTTTTTCGCTTACTATAAACGAGTGATTTCACAATTTTGTTTATGGACATTCCTCTTGGTAAAAACAATCTTTTCAGCAAATAAACGTGTAAAAAGTAGGCGGATAAAGAAGGATATCCCGGTGCTGATCAGGTGGATGTAAAGCGCCAAAACAGAAATCCCGACACACCTGATATTGATAAGTAGATAAGCAATATTTTTAGGGCATTTTCCCCGTCGGGGCGCCGACCGGATTTATTCCGGCCACCGCGGCGCGGGGTCCCATGAAGCGGATGCCGGGTGCCGGCCACCGGAATTCGCTGCGTCGGCAGTCCGATATCACTCATCCGGCAAGGAATACTTTATTACTTTTGTCCACTTACTTAAACCCGCATATGGCAGTTCATAATAAATTAAACCCATAAGTCGCGCCTGCCATGGCGCCAAAGTTGCCAAACTTTCAGTGCTTACCCAGATGCGGCATGTAAAATATTAGGTGCAATGCGCATAATTACCGGTGTAAAATACGCATAACTGGTTAATTTATTACAAAGATGATCAGGTCTTTGTCTGAAGCAGACGAAGTGCCGGGGAAGGTTACATGATACTTCGTCGGGGGTGGACGAAGGGTTGGGGAACGCTACTTTGTACTCCGTCGGGGGTGGACAAAGGTTTGGGGAGCGTTACATGATACTCTGTCGGGGGTGGACGAAGGGTTGGGGAGCGTTACTTTATCTAAAAAACTCGCGAAACAAGCTAAAATCAGCCTTTTACTGTGGAGCTTACTATTGCTGAGCCGGAACAGGAAAGCTGCGGACCCGCTGTTTTCCGGTAAAAACGCTACAAAACATACCTCCATAAGGTTTCCCCTTTGCAGGGACATTAAATCACGCATGCCCAGCCTAACTTGGGAATTCATTGTGGCCGTCGGTTGCTTTGGCAAGCGGATCAGGCACGATAATGAAAGTAGTTTAAATTTTTCACGTAACAAAAAAACATCATGGCCCGACTGGCCGTACCGGTAGACCGGGAACGGTATCCCCTGCTGCAACTGAACGGACAACGAGAGCGCTCACTGACCGGATGGCTGAGCCAGGCCCGTGTTTTTTACCTGAACATAGACCTGATTGCCGAAGAAATGGCCCGGCAGGGTATACTCCGGGAAGAACTGGATCAGGCAGCCGCCATGATTGACGCTGTAGCAACGGCCCGGGTACAACAACACGCCAGCAAGAGCAAGGTGCAACAGTCTAAAGAAGAGCGAGATGCCGCCCTGGAAGCCTTACACGTGTGGATGCAGGATTTCCTTCGCACCGCCCGCTTTGCCTTCGCCAAAAACCCCCAGCAACTGGAAGCCCTGGGTCTGGTAGTACATTAAGGGGATATTAAGTCTACTGTAAACAGAGATTTCAATTATTTGTAATGTGTCATGCTGAGCGAATGCGAAGCATCCTATGTGTAACAGGGAAGGAATCTTTGCCATCTATAAATGACTGCATGGCAAAGATTTCTGCGTCCCGGCGGGGAACCGCACGCGGACTTCGCTCTCGCTGCGGAATGAAAATGATGGAAAATGCTGCATAAATTAGTTTGCAGTGTATTATGTAAGCACCCAAATATATCCTTACTTTTTACCTGCCACCGCTGTTTTTCTATGCACGGTTTCGGGCATAGAAAAATAAACCACCAACGCGCTTCCCAGGGCAGCCAGTCCGATCACCAGGAAAGGCAATTCAAAGAAATACCCTACCAGCAATCCTGCCACCAGCGGTCCCAGGGCGATGCCCAATCCGAAACTCATGGTAATGATACTCATTTGCCGGCCCTCGCCTCCAATACTGGAGAGGTCCGCTGCCAGGGCAAAAGCAGGAGCAGCGATACCCGCTGCCGCTATCCCCTGCAATAATCTCAAAATAATCAGGGAGGCAGGAATGGTAAAAGCCACTCCCACACCCTGCAACGTACGGAACAATAGCAGATCGATAAAATTATCAGCGATCACAAAAAGCAAGGTAAAAGCGCCAATTAGCCCGAGGCCGATAATAATCAACAGTTTGCGTTTTTTCTATCCGGCATTGAGAAAATCAATCGGGTATCTCCTTAAAATCCTATGATCTTGAAATAATTTTACTTACATTTATGTTATTGAATACGCACCAAGGGCTTTTAAATAAGCTTTTTACAGGAATTATTTCAGTATCTTTCAGAACCTGCAAACCAACCAGAAAAAGTTCCTATCACCTACATCATTTAATCGGAAATCATCTATTATTCCGAACATTTTAGTACCAATCCGAGGGTTTACTTTCATTTTACCAATACAGACAATAGGCTGGTTAAAAGGCCAGTACTGGCCTAATCCATCCTAAAGGTTTATAAATGTTTGCAATTCAATATAATACCTAGTAAAAAATAAATATGTATCGCGCTTACAAATCAAACCCTTTTATTATGATTTCAGAACAAATCAATGCTACCGATGCTTTCAAGGAAAGTCTAGGGGTGAACTTATCCAAAGCCATGATGAAAACTATGCTGATGCCTGCAAAGTGTACAATGGGATGATTGACAAACATCCTAAAATGATTGCGAAATGTGCGGATATAGCCGATGTAATTACGGCTGTCAATTTTGCCAGAGAAAACAATATGCTGCTTGCCGTTCGGGGCGGAGGCCACAATGGCGGCGGGCTGGGTACCTGCAACGATGGACTGGTGATTGACCTTTCCCGAATGAAGGGGGTGCATGTGAACCCGAAGCAAAAAACCGCGGAGGTGGAAGGTGGTTGCACCTGGGGTGATGTGGACCATGCCACCCATGCCTTTGGCCTGGCTACTCCCAGTGGAATTATATCAACCACCGGTGTAGGAGGCCTTACCCTGGGCGGGGGTATCGGGCACCTGTCGCGAAAATTTGGGCTTACCATCGACAATCTGCTATCAGCTGATCTGGTGCTGGCCGATGGCCGTTATGTAACCGCCAGCGAAGATGAAAATGATGACCTCTTCTGGGCCATCAGAGGGGGAGGCGGCAATTTTGGTGTGGTAACCTCATTTAAATTCAGGCTGCATCCATTGGATATGATTGTGGCAGGCCCCATGCTTTGGGAACTGGAAGACACCCAGGCAGTGATGAAATTCTTTGA
>JBGTIS010000220.1:0-2820 GCA_041745535.1 Cyclobacteriaceae bacterium
GCTCAAAATCTGTTTACTATTACCGGCTATTCCGGGGTTGATCCTGAAGTGCGTACAAGTGATATTGAAAGCGGAGGGGTTTTGGGTAATGATGCTACTAACGGAGATCCTTTGGCTCCCGGTATCGACCGAAGGAATACATGGTTCACTACCCGTACCTTCACATTCGGTGTAAATCTGGGATTATAGTAAATGTATATTTTAAAAAAATATAAGCTGATGAAAAATAAGTTTTTAACAATACGAATAATATTGGTGGGTTTCTTCGTGATTGGGTTCAGCCAGGCCTGTACCAATCTGGACGAAGAAATCTATAGCCAGGTAACGCCTGATAAGTTTTTCCAGAGCGATGCCGAATTTGTGTCGGCACTGGGAAATGCGTATACACAATTAAACGGATATGGTGGAAATGGAAATGTGTTCTCCTTACAGGGAGTTACTTCCGACGAAATGGTAGTACCTACCCGTGGTCAGGACTGGGACGATGGCGGCCACTGGCGGAGATTACATACCCATGAGTATACTTTTGAGGATGATATCATTAACAATGGCTGGACATTCTGCTATGGCGGTATCAACACCTGTAACCGGTTGATTTTCCAGTTTAACGAATTAGGTGTAGAAGGTGCAGATGCCTTTATCGCGGAGCTAAGAGCGCTGCGTGCTATGTATTATTTCTGGCTGCTGGACCTGTATGGCAATGTGCCTATTGTAACTGATTTTGACGTGCCTGCCGATTTTGCTCCTGCCAACAATACCCGTCAGGAAGTGTACGATTTTGTGGAATCGGAGCTAAAGGCCACCATGCCATTACTAACCCAGGAAGTAGGCGGTGCTGCTTACGGCCGTATGAATTATTACACAGCACAAACCGTACTGGCTAAGCTATACCTGAATTCAGGGGTGTATGTAAATAATCCAAGATGGCAGGATGTAATTACGGCAGCTGATGAAATTATCAATTCAGAAAAATACGCGCTGGCACCCGATTACTTCGATAATTTCGCAACCGATAATGGCAGCTCTCCGGAGTTTATCTTCGCTATTCCTTACGATCAGGTATTCCAGCAAGGATTTAACCTGCCAATGATGACCCTGCACTATGCCAGCCAGGCTACCTATAACCTAACAGCGCAGCCCTGGAATGGCTTCTGCTCGCTGCAGGAATTTTACAATTCCTATGAAGATGCCGATGTTAGAAAGCAGAATTTTATAGTAGGTCCGCAGTATAGTTCTACCGGGGAACGTTTGGTTGATTCGGGAGCCGAAGCAGACGATCCCGATGGTCCGCCGCTTACCTTTACCCCGGAAATCAGTACGCTGACCCGGGCACTGCGTCAGCAGGGTGCCAGAATTGGCAAGTGGGAGTTTAAACTGGGTGCTACCGATAACCTCAGTAATGACCTGGCCGTGTTCCGCTATGCCGATGTATTGTTAATGAAGGCAGAAGCCCTTTTCCGTTTAGGCGACGCTACCGGTGAATCATTGCGGCTGGTAAACCTTTTACGTACAAGAGCAGAAGTAGCACCTTTCACCGCGCTTACTGAAGAAAATCTGCTGGCAGAAAGAGGCCGGGAAATGTTCGCCGAGCATACCCGCCGTTCCGACCTGATCCGTTTTGGAAAGTACAACAGTCCCTGGTGGGAACACCCTCAGGACCCTGACCAGCATGTGAATATTTTCCCGATTCCCAGACCGCAGTTGGATGCTAACAAAAATCTGAACCAAAATCCTGGTTATGCAGGCAATAGCGGAGGATAAATAATTAAATTCATTAACCCTCAAATTCGGAAGCAGGCAGCCCTTGGTGGCTGCTTGCTTTCTTTTCTTAATAGAACCTCATATTGGTAATTTATGTTGGATAAATAGTGCCTGATTTGTTTATATTCCTCGTACTTTTTACTTTCTGTAAATTTTAATAAATGCCAGGCATGTGCCGTTAGTTTAGTGTAACCAGGATGTTGTAATGGATAGAAGAATTTTGTTAAGTCTTCTCGTAAGTTGTTTATTATCGGCCTGCCATTCTACCAGGGAAAAAGCTGATCACGCTTCCCAAAGTTTATTTACCCTGCTGCCTGCTGCCTATACCGGTGTGAATTTCGCCAACCAGTTAACCTATGATGAAGAATTTAATGTATACACCTACCGTAATTTTTACAACGGCGGTGGCGTGGCATTGGGTGATGTGAATAATGATGGTTTTATCGATATTTATTTCTGTGGAAATCAGCGGAACAATGTTCTTTATTTAAATAAAGGTAAAAAAGAATCCTCTCTGTTTCAGTTTGAGGATATTACCGAAAAAGCCGGAGTGGCTTCGCGAGGGGTATGGTCTACCGGCGTAAGCATGGTAGATATTAATGGCGATGGCTGGCTGGATATTTACGTGTGTAAGTCGGGGGATATACAGGGCGAAAATCGCCACAACGAACTTTTTATTAATAACGGCGCCAACCCGGAAGGTGAGGTAACTTTTACAGAACAGGCCGAAGCCTTTGGCATTGCCGATGTAGGCCTTTCTAACCACGCTGCTTTTTTCGATTATGACAAAGATGGGGACCTGGATTGCTATTTACTGAATAACTCCTTTCGCTCGGTGGGCGGATACGACATGCGGGAAGGACTACGCGAAATACGCGACCCGAATGGAGGAAACAAATTGTACAGAAATGACGGAGAGCATTTTACCGATGTAAGTGAAGCGGCAGGTATTTATGGGAGCGCAATCGGCTTTGGCCTGGGGGTCACGGTAGGAGATATTAACAAAGACGGGTGGCAGGATATTTTTGTATCCAACGATTTTTTTGAAAGAGATTACCT
>JBGTIS010000221.1:0-27034 GCA_041745535.1 Cyclobacteriaceae bacterium
TCCTTTTGGTCATTTTTATGGACCTACCACGCTTTCTGCCGACGGACAAACGCTATATCTGTTTCTGCTGAACAAACCTAATGGCCCTATTGTGCTGAAAGGATTGAAGAACAAAGTGAATCGCATCCGGATTGTGGGAAATGGCACTAAATTGTCGCACGAGATTTATGGCAAGCAATACTGGAGAGAGGTACCCGGTTTACTTTATATTGATGTGCCAGAGAACGAACTGGACGAACAGGTAACCGTAATTGCCCTGCGACTGGCAGGAAAAGTAGATTTATACCGTGAGCAAGGGAAAGTGATAGAGAGTAATTAGATTATAAATTTTTTGTGGTAAAAACAAAAAGGCCCGTAACCTACGGACCTTGACAAAAATAATTAGTAGTTGTATGCTATTTTTTACAGCTTCGGCGTCCGTTTAAAATGAAGTCTCTGAATTTCTGGTGTACTTTGGTGTAATTTTCTCTGGAAAATCGATCAATATTTAAGTAGGCAGCGATTAAGGGCTCGGGAAGTGGAAAAACCTGCTCCTGACACACAATGGTATTGCCCGATTGTTTAATATCTTTGGGACCAAGGCTCCATTTTTCCTGACAGTAATCGCGCACATAAATTAGTAATTCTTCTATCTGTAAAAATTCGCCAGGTTGTTTAAAATCAGCCAGCATATAATTCAGATAGTCTAAAGTATCAATGTCTCTTTTGGTAAGCTCATGGTCGGAAGTCTGTTTTAATTTGTGCCAGTGCTTTTCCAACTCTGCCAAAGTAGAAATTAAGATTTGCTCATATTCCTGGAATACCGGGGCGATATCCAGTGTAGTTGCCATACCTGTTAAATTGTTGTTTTCCATTTTTGCTTCTAATTATAAAGTTGCTTGTAAATAACCTTTTTGAATAAGGTATTTATCAGATACAATTAGTGCTAAATTAATAAAAATTGTATTTTACTACAATAAAATGTAATAAAATAAATAAAGATTCACATAGTATGGGGTTACTTTGTGGTAGTAGATGCGACTTAATGGCTGTTGGGTAGAATCTGGGGTGTGCTCGGCAGTTTCTTATTTACAATTAACTTTGGGTGCTGATTCGGTATATTGGGCTGCCTCCTTGTCTTCCAGTACCCAAACGCCTTCTTTTTCCTGTAGCTCACCATGTTTGATCCAAATGCTGTCGGCGCCAATTTTCATTACTTTCTCTTCCCGGGCGGTAGTGCCTTCAGCGCCGTATGTATGAATAGCAGTAACCACATCACCTTTCAGGGTTCCTTTGAGCGAACCGGTTAACCGATCCTTTTGCGATGGCAGCCAGTTATATACCCCCGCAACGCTGTCATTTTTTATTACCAGCCGAATTATCAGCGAGTCGATTACCGGCAGGGTATCTTCCTCCGTAACAATAGGCTCGCCCCGGGTAACCCGCAGAAAACACAATTGCTGTTCATTATTTGTATCAGCAGATGGCGTTTCCTGATTCGCGGTTGTGTTACTCTTTTCCGAGTTGCAACTGCTCATCAGATACACGAAAAACAATATTGATAAACTCACGATGATATTTTTCATACAAAGTTATTTTTAGAAATGAATCACTTATTAACCTAACAACTAATATTGAGTGCCAAGTTATTTATTTTTTGTTCAAGAAAGGGCTATTGGTGTAAGCGCGCTCAGCAAGACTTCTTTTTCTCTGCCTCTTAGTTTAATAGAACCCAGGGATTCCGCCGCGTAATTATTTATTAGCTGGAGTTCGGTCACTACATCGAGAGAGGCAATTATTTCCGCGTTAAATTGCTTGCACATACTTTGTATCCTGGAGGTAGTGTTTAGCACATCGCCTGAATAGGTAATGTCTCTCTTGATAATCCCCACTTCTCCTGCCACTACTTTCCCGCAGTGAATACCCGCTTTAAACGAAGGAACAAGACCATACTGATGCGGATATTTCTCTTTCTTCTTTTCAATATGAAGCTTAATATCGAAGAAGCAACGGATACACCTGTTGTTTTCAATTCCATCTTCATGTTTCCATGCTACCACTACTTCATCTCCCAAATATTGGTAAATGTTTCCTTTATTTTCCAGAATCGGGTCGGTAATATCAGCGAAAAAGTCTTTGAGTAAAGCGTGGTAAACTTCATTTCCTAACTGCTCTGCCATGGTGGTGGAAGCATTGAGATCCAGAAACATAAAAATTCTTTTCTCTTCTTTGGGGGTATGATACCTGCCACGAATAAGGTTCCAAAAGGTGCTTTGTCCAAACTTGCTGTTAACTTGCAATAATAACTGCGTTATCGCCACCATAAAAGACCAGAGCAGCCATGCGATAGTAATGACCAAAAGCTGTTTGAGCTTAATTTGGTTTCCTCTTTTCATGGCGCGTTGCTTTATTGTAAAAGAAAGGGTGCCGTGCATCTTTGCTGCCCGCAATTCCGACTAACCTCTATGTAATTATTATAAGTTTATATTTTGTTGTTAACTGTCCTTTTTTTGTCTGTTGGGAGTTGGATAAAACAAATATACTTTTAGAAATTCATATTAAACGGGTGTATTAGCGACCATTTGTTGGGGTAATTACGTCAATTATTTTGTTTCATCTCTTTGTGCTTGTTTCAACTGAAGTGGTTAAACTAACGTAAAGTAAAATATGAGTTCGATAATTTCCTGAAATCCTGTAGTTCTAATAATTTTACAAGAAAAAAAAATGGAAAACAGAGGGCTGCTTTTTATTCCTGATATAAGCGGCTTTACCCGGTTTGTCAGCGAAACAGAAATTGAACACAGTCGGCTGATCATCCAGGAATTGCTTGAAATACTGATCAATGCCAATGATCTCGGGCTGGAAGTCTCCGAAATTGAAGGAGATGCCATCCTTTTTTACAAATTTGGGGAACCTCCGCCCCTGGAAGCATTGTACCAGCAGGTTGAGAAAATGTTTTGTGTGTTTCACAGGAATCTTATTGCCTATGAACACCGGCGGTATTGTCAATGCAAAGCTTGTCTATCAGCCATCCATCTTTCCTTGAAAGTAATTACCCATTATGGCGAATTCGCGGATTATAGCGTTAAAAATTTCAATAAGCTGATCGGAAAAGATATTATTGTGGCCCACCAGCTCCTGAAAAATGATATTGAACAACATGAATACTGGTTGGTAACAAAAAGCCTGTTGCAAGATAATCCGCTGACTGACTTCGCGGCATGGATGAAGTGGAACAGCAGTGCCAAACAAACAGAAACCGGAGAAGTACCCTTTCACTATACCCAATTAAGTCAGCTCAAAAATGAACTTTCACCCGAACCACCCCCGACATTGGAGCTTTCAAAAAAAGTGAAAATGATCTCCTTATCGCAGGAATATGAAACAGACATTATTAAATTATTTCATGCCACGGGTGACTTTCATTACCGCAGCCGGTGGAAAGATGGAGTAAAAAAGGTGGAGGAGATCAACCATTTTCTGCCACGAGTTGGTATGCGGTGTCGCTGCATCATGGATAGCGGAGAAACGATTACTTATTCAAGTAGTTACTTTTACAAGCCCGACAGAATCGAATTCAGCGAGACCGATGAAAAGAAAAAAAACTCGACTTACTACACACTTGAAAAAACAGGTAGGAATAAAACGAGGCTTACCCTTGATTTCTACATAAAGAAAAACATGGGCTCCCAGTTTTTATTCAAGCTGATGAAACAAAGAAAAATGGAAGCGTCTTTCCGAAAGTCATTGCAGAATCTCGTCAGTTTGGTGAAAGAGATCAGGCTACCTGATGGGAATGATGGGTAAAATGCTGTAATTGGCCTTTTTTTAGTTTGGAGTCTCACTACGCCAACGCTGCAAACAGCCAGAGGTGATTTAAACACTCTGCTGGTAATATCTGGTCTATGTTTGAATAGGATGACTATGAACAGTAACAACATTAACATATTTGAATTCCCATCCAATTTAGGGTTAAAAAAGACCGAATCCGACATCGAACCAGGAGTACGGTTTCTGCCTTCCTGGCTAAGAGAACATCAACTGTATGCCTTTATCAATCCCAGACAAATCTTTTCCTTGATACCGCCAGGATATTCGATGGATCTGGATGAAGCCTCAGGGGTAAGAAACGCTGAAAAAATAAAAGAGTATGCCATCCGGCAGGCTGAACTTTTATCAAAACACATACACCAGGATAGTTTTCAATTGATTATTGGAGGCGATTGCGGCATCTTGATCGGAAATGCACTTGCCTTAAAACAAAAAGGAAAATATGGTTTATTCTTTCTGGATGGTCATACAGATTTTATGGGGCCTGAGATTTCCCGCACAGGCGGAGCCGCCGGAATGGATCTGGCGATTGTTACAGGACATGGGCATGACAAATTAACGAATATCTTAAATCTGAAACCTTATTTCAGGGAGGAATATGTGTGGTGTGTGGGAAACAGAACATATGATTCAGCGTATATTCAACTCATTTTAGATACCAATATCTACTATTGGGATCTAAAAACCCTCAGAAAGAGGGGCATTAAGAACTGTACAGCGCAATTCCTGGCAATGATTGAAGAAAACAAATTAGACGGATTTTTTATTCATCTGGATGTTGACGTTTTGAACGACCATATCATGCCAGCAGTCGATAGCCGGGAAATGGATGGGTTGAATTACCCAGAGTTAATCAATATATTGAGTGAGCTACTTGCAAGCCCTCAAGCCATGGGAATGGAAATCACTATCCTTGATCCCAATCTGGACAAAGAAGGAAGATATACGATAGAATTCATTTTGATTTGGTTACCTGTAGTTTAGTGCTGGAACATATTGAGAAGCTGGATTTTGTTTTTCAGCAGGCTGCAAAGGTATTGCAGCCTGGGGGCTATTTTTATGTAGGAGAGCTACATCCTTTCAAACAATACCAGGGAAGCAAAGCAAAATTTGATACTGAAAATGGAGTATTTGAACTGGAGTGCTTCACGCACCATGTTTCGGAGTATTTTAAGGCAGCCAGGGATAACAACTTTGAATGTGTAGAACTTCGAGAATGGTTTGACAACAAAGAGGATAAGTTGTCCATTCCCAGGCTGATAACCATGCTATTCAAAACAAAGCTTTGATCGGCTGCACCTTTTCATCATGCGTGATTAAAAATTTCACAATCAAAAAGAATAATGCGTTACATGTTGAAAATCAAATATTTTTAGTAGATTTGGTCGCCTTCATTGAGGGCAGCCCTGCAGAGAATATTGATGGATGAATGGTTTTACCAATTTTCATAATTACATAGTATCTTGAATCAATTTATACTTCAACACAATCATCAAAATGTCCATCCAAATTGTTGGCGCCGGATTACCCCGAACTGGCACAAACACCCTGAAAGAGTCTCTTGAGAGGCTGGGTTATAAGAAGACGTATCACATGAAGGAACTGCTGGTACATCCGGAAAATCTTCATTATTGGTTAACGCTGAAAGAAACAGGAAACACCCAATGGGAAGAATTATACAAAGGTTTTCAAGCCACTGTGGACTTCCCGGGATATCCCTGGTACAAAGAGCACCTGAAACGGTATCCTGATGCAAAGGTCATTTTGACGGTAAGACCTTTTGAGAGTTGGTATACCAGCATTTACAGTACCATCTGGAAAGCAGGGCCTCAGACGGTATCGCAGAAAATAGCCATGATGTCCAAACTGCTTTTCAATCCTCGCCTTCGGTCGGTCATTAAGTGCGTAAAATTTGCCAAACAAACCATTTTCGGAGTGCATCTTCAAGGCAAATTCGAGGATAAGGCCTTTGCCGAAAAAATATTCAACCAGCACATTGAAGATGTGAAAGCCTATGTTCCGGCAGAGAAATTACTGATCTACGATGTGAGTGAAGGATGGGGGCCTCTTTGTCAATTTTTGGGTGTACCAGAGCCCCACGAACCACTTCCGCATTTAAATAAGAAGGAGAATTTTAAGGCAATGTTGGTTGAACTCATGAACGGCCATATGATCTAGAGAATTTCCCCAAAAGAGTTTAACGGTGTTTGTGTAAGCCCTGCCAGGTGTTTTTCACCAACCACAAGATTCCGAAGCACTATCCTTAGATTTGCCCTAATGTTTGGATTTATGTTAATGTATGAAAACAACATCCATAGAAAATAAGAAGTGGGAATTGAAGCTTACCCTTCTTCTCGTCAGTAGTCTAACCATCATGTCTGTCATTACCATTTCTCCTGCATTGCCGCAGATGGCCCTGGCATTCGCTGACGTTGAAAATGCAGCGTTCCTGGTTAAATTAGTGTTGACCCTGCCTGCCTTGCTGATTGCCCTGTTCGCCCCCATTACAGGACGTCTGATTGATCGGTATGGGCGGTTGAGAATATTGTGGTTGTCGCTGGTTCTCTATGCAATATCAGGAGCAAGTGGATATTTCCTCAGTAATCTTTATCATATCCTCCTGTCCAGGGCAGTGCTCGGCATGTCGGTAGGCATGTCGATGACGATCGTCATTACCCTGATCGCCGACTACTTTGAGGGTATGGAGCGACAGAGATTTGTAGGCATTCAGGTAGCCTTTATGTCGTTGGGTGGGATTCTATTTATCGGGTTGGGCGGGGTCCTGGCCGATTTCGGCTGGAGATATCCATTCCTAATTTATTTATTTTCCCTGCTGGTCCTTCCTCTCAGTGTATTGTTTCTCTCTGAGCCGACCGTAGTAGAAAAAAGAAATCAGGCCAACCGGCATGTCAGAGCACCTCAAATACTATGGATGTTGTTCATCAATACCCTGCTGATGTGGGTCATTTTCTTTTTGATCCCTGTACAAATACCCTTTTACCTGAAGGCCATAGGGATCGAAAAAAATGCGTTGATAGGAGCCGCTATTGCCATAAGTACCGCATTTTCTGCTATTTCATCCTTTTCCTACGCCAGGATCAAAGGCCGGTTTGGTTTTCTTTTTGTTTTTTCTATCGGATACTTGCTCATGGCTGCCGGATTTGTTTGCATTGCTGTCTCCAGCACCTATTTATGGGTGGTTATTGCGATGATGTTATCAGGATTGGGTATGGGTATGATGATTCCCAACACCAATATGTGGGTCATGAAAATTGCTCCGCCTGAAATCAGGGGGAAGGAAATCGGAAAGCTTACCACCTTCTGGTTTCTGGGCCAGTTCTTATCGCCGATTATCATTTTCCCGGTGTTAAACATGCTCTCTCTTTCCTCCACATTTATGCTGGCCTCCGGATTTCTTTTTCTGATGTCCAGCGGTTTCCTGCTATTTCATTTCACCAACCTCGGAAAATCTGTTACGCAATGAGGAACTGCCGGTTACCAATGGGAAGGAAAGAGGTCGGGTTACCCTTTGTGGGGCGAGCTGATCTTCATTACAAAAACCATTTTCTATATGAAAATTTATCATACAACCTTTGATTCACTAAGAAAATTAAATCAGTATGTTTAATATTACCGCACAGATTTCTGCTTGAATTATTTGTATGCGGAAATAAAACCCAACCAATTCCCCATGAAAAAGACGATCCTACTTCTCCACCTATTAGCCTGTATACTCATCATGTCATCCTTCCAGCTCAAAGTGGCTCAGAAAGACACATCAAATATAAAAGCACCGGCAGAAAATGACAGAAACATGTTTGGCCATAGAATTCCGCGGGGTTTAACCCTTACCTCTGAAGGTCTGACGGAAGGGTATGTCATGTTTGTGGTTCCTAATGCTGCTTCCGTTTATCTGATCAACCGCAAGGGAGAGGTAGTGCACGAATGGAAAGGAAATTATGGCGTGATGGGTGCCTATCTGCAGGAGGATGGATCGCTGGTGCAAAATGCCTATGATCCTGATTTTCCGGTATTTGCCGGTGGAGGAGAATCCGGAAGATTGCAAAAAATCACCTGGGACAATAAACTCGTGTGGGACTTTGAATACGCCAATGAACAATATCATGCCCATCATGATTTCACTGTGATGCCTAACGGGAATGTGCTTGCCATTGCGTGGGAGGCTAAGACAGCCGAAGAGGCGCTGGCCGCAGGCAGGAAACCCGAATTAATACCAAAAGCCGGCCTATGGCCTGATAAAATTGTGGAGATTGAACCCCAGGGCCAACAGGGTGGTAAAATCGTGTGGGAATGGCACATTTGGGATCATTTGATTCAGGACTATGACTCTGGCAAAGCGAACTATGGCAACCCCGCTGACCACCCCGAACTATTGGATTTTAATGTAGGTGATTCCTTACCACCCCTGATTTCGCAAGACAGCATGGACGTTTTGAAAGCACAGGGAAGGGCCTGGAGAAACCATACCCCCGAAAATAGGGGTTCAGATGTCTATCATATGAATGCTATCAAGTATAACGCTGAGTTGGACCAGGTTGCTATTAGCTCTCCGAATCTGAGTGAAATCTTCATCATCGATCACAGCACCCCCACGGAAGAGGCAGCGGGTCACACAGGAGGCCGCTGGGGAAAAGGAGGTGATTTTCTCTATCGGTGGGGAAATCCACAAAACTATCGCCAGGGAGATTCTACCCATCAGAAATTGTTTCATCAGCATGATATCCGCTGGGTTGAGAAAGGAAAGCCGGGTGCCGGGCATCTAACCCTATTCAATAATGACCTCCCCAACGGGGACAATATGAATTATTCTGCCATTCAGGAAATAGTTCCTCCTACCGATCAACAAGGCAACTATCTCATAGAGAAAGGTAAGCCCTTTGGTCCGGAAGAACCTGTCTGGACGTATACAGCCCCGGATTCTGTTTCCTTTTTCAGCAGTTTCATTTCCGGTGCGCATCGGATGAACAACGGCAATACCTTTATCAACGAAGGAGCCAGAGGGCGGTTTTTTGAGGTGACCCAGGAAGGTAAAATTGTGTGGGAATATTTAAATCCTTACCGCGGTAACATCCGGAAACCCAACGGAGATCCAAATCCGGTGATGCCGATGACGTATTTTGAGTTTCGATCAACCTTTGTTCCGGCAGATCATCCGGCCTTTGCCAATCGGAAATTGGAACCCATCAACCCTCAGCCCAAGGTGTTTGTTCTGCCAGCGCCACCCTCAGGGGATAAAAAATAAAAGATGGGCCAGGAAATCGCCGGTGATGCTGTTTCCTACTCCCTGCAGCACATCTTCCAGGGCTTTGCGGGTGTGCGGCAGGCTTTCGTAATGGCGGGCGTTGGTCACAATGGTAGCTCCCGTGCGGAAGGTATCCGGGTTGACACGCTCCAGAACCTTTTCTTTCAGTACCTCCAGTTGCTTTTATTTTGAAGTTGAGAAACAATGCTTTTCAAACCGTTACCGTTTTCCATTTGCCCCTTGTAAAAAGCCACATGGTAAACAATCCAACCGCGGTTTCTGAAAAGAATACTCCCCAGAAAACGCCCGAATATCCCCAGTTTAAATTAATGGCTAGGTAATAAGACAATGGAATTTGTATTAACCAGAAAAAGACAATATTAATTTTTGTCGGGGTTTTGGTATCGCCTGACCCATTAAAGGCCTGTACCGACACCATCCACCAGCCGTATACAAAATACGAATACGACAGTATTTGCAGCCATTTGCTACCCACGGCAATTACTCTGCTATCTTCTGTAAAGATGCCCATGAGTGACTCGTTAAAGAACAAATAGACCACTGAGACTCCAACCAGAAATATCATGTTGTAAAAACCTATTTTCCAGACTGCCGATTCGGCCCGATCAGGATTTCCTGCGCCCAGGTTTTGCCCTACCAGGGTAGCGGCGGCATTAGACAGCCCCCAGGCAGGCATTAGGGTAAACATCATAATACGAAGCGCAATGGTAGAACCCGCGACAGCCTCGCTGCCGATGTCGGCCAAAATGCGCATCAGGAAAATCCAGGAAGTCATGGCCACAATCATTTGCCCCACACCACCCAGTGAAGTGCGTACAATATTTAGGATCACTTTGGTGTCCCAGTAAAATTGTGAAAATTTTGCCTGAATGTGTTTGCCTCCCTTAAAAAGTATCCACAGTTGCATAGCTACTCCCACGCCCCGGCCGATGGTGGTGGCGATAGCGGCACCCCCTATGCCCAGTGCCGGAATGGGCCCCCAGCCGAAAATGAGGAGTGGATCTAATACGATGTTGATCCCATTGGCAATCCATAATACCCGCATCGCTATAGCGGCATCGCCGGCCCCTCTGAAAATGGCATTGATTACGAATAATAGTACGATAATACCGTTTCCGCCCAGCATCCATTGGGTATAGCGATAGCCATGCTCTATACTCCACTGGTCTCCTCCCATCAGGGTAAGCAATTCTTTGGCAAAGAAAATACCCCCAAGGGCAAAGGGAACTGAGATCAGCAGGGCAAGAAGAATAGACTGGACGGCTGAGGCCCCTGCTTCTTCCTTCTTTTTCTCTCCAATCCTGCGGGCTATGATAGCAGTTACCGCCATAGACAGGCCCATGGCGACGGAATACAATAGAAACAAATAGGTTTCCGTAAGCCCCACCGTGGCCACGGCTGAGGCACCCAGTTTGCCGACAAAGTAGATATCCACCACCGCGAAAGTGGACTCCATCACCAATTCCAGAATCATGGGCACGGCCAGTAAAAAGATGGCCTTTTTCAAACCGATTTGTGTGTAATCAGCTTCCGTGCCCCGAAGCGCGTTTTTAAGTTCGCGCCAAATAGATCCTTTCGATACATGGGGTGGTGGTTCAAGGGTTTTTGTTTCCATGTTGTTTTCCATAATTAATAATTTAACAGCCTTGTTTATGAGGCAGGAGGAACGGAGGCGGGCCGTTTTGGCAGCCCGCCAAAAATGGTCAGTTTTTTATGCTTTCTCGCTACAATTGAACATCCATTGCACACCAAATTTATCGATACAGCTACCAAAATAATCGCCCCAGAACATGTCCCGAAGCTCCATGTCTACTTTGCCACCTGCCGAAAGTGCCTCAAACAACCGTTTGGTTTCCTTTCTGGTATCGGTTTGCAGGTTGATGTAAACATTGTTTCCCTTTTTCAGGCTGAAGCCCATGCTTTCCGGGGCATCAGTACCCATAAGCGAGTGCCCGCCCAGAATTTTAAGCTCCACATGCATCACCAGGTTTTTGTCTTCTTCGGCTAAGGGCGGCATGCCATCCTGGGGAGGTACATCTCCCATGCGCATAATACCATCTCCGAAAAATTCACCGCCAAAGATCGATTTGTAAAAGTTGAACGCAGTTTCCGTGTCGCGCTCGAAGTTTAAATAAGTGCTTACGCTTGCCATAATATTTGAATTTTTAAATGTTAAAATTTTGATGTAAAGGTTCTGGTTTTGAAAATAAAAAGCCGGGTGTTAATGCGGCACTTTGAGGGTTAAATACGTCAGGTTTTTAGTTATTATAAGCCTCTTCCAATGCCGCCACTTCCAGTTTCTGCATTTGCATCAATGCCTGCATCATTTTGCCTATTCTTGCTGGCTCGCCATTGGCTACCTTTTCTGAAATAAATACTGGTACAATTTGCCAGGAAACACCAAACTTATCTTTCAGCCACCCACAGGGACCTTCACTGCCACCCTCTGAAAGTTTTTCCCAAAAATAATCAACTTCCTTCTGATCTTTACAGGAAACAAAAAGTGAGATGGCTTCATTGAAATTAAAGGCGTGCTCCTGTGCGCTGTCCATGGCGGCAAACAGCTGACCTTCCAGCTCAAAATCCGCAAACGCAACCGTTCCTTCCCGATCTTGTTCCTGCCCGGCACCATAGCGTGCGATTTCCTTAATTTTGGAATTTTGAAACACTGAAGCGTAAAAACTGATGGCTGCTTCGGCCCTTCCGGCATTATCGCCAACAAATAGCATAGAAGGCATAATTTTTTGGGGAGCTTTGCCATTGTCTAAAATTAACTGCCAGGAAACCCCAAACTTATCTACAATCCAGCCATACTTTTCGCTGAAGGGATATTTGTCAAGGGGCATCAGGGGGTTGCCACCTTTAGCAAGTTTTTCCCAAAGCGTGTCTACCTCATCTGCTGTATCGCAGTTTACCATAAACGAAATTGAAGGATTAAACTGAAACTCCGGGCCTGCATCGAAGGCATAAAATTGCAGGTCACCCAGCCTGAACGAACCGGTCATTACCTGATCGGCCGGGAAAGAACTACCTGCTCCCCACTTTTTAAGCTGGGTAATTTCAGCATTTGGAAAAACGGAGGTATAGAAGTTGATGGCCTCCTCGGCTTTACCGTCAAACCATAAGAAGGGAGTAATTTTTTGTGAATTTTTTGAAGCGCTCATAATTCTCTGATTTTTAAGATTAAAAATTTTTATTTCTTGTTTTATGCTACAAAGGTGGTAGGTTTTACTCAAAACTTGCGGGTGTGATTCCGGCTTTTATCGGGGTGTTTTCCGGCAAAAAAAGGAAATCTGTAATGGAGAAAGTGGTGAGATCGCTTTACTGCTTATATTAATATTCAAATGTTTCGTAGTGGACAACATTTTCTTCAAAGCTCAGCAGGTATTTTCTGTCATCCGGATAATATTTAGCCCTCTGATAATCATCTCCCGCAAACTTTTTAATGCTATCGTAGGAATCCCATTCTGTTACCGTTAAAAAATGACAGATATCGCCATCCATCCGCCTTAATAATTTTGCTGACAGATTTCCTTTTATCGCGTTGTAGTCTTTCATACCAGTGTCTTCTACATATTTCAGATATTCGTCTGCATGTTCGGCTTTGCTAGTTCCATGCCATATTCTGGTTATCTTTTTCATCTTGATTAATTTTAGAGTTTTGGATTGGGTTTGCTAAAAACTTTATAATCATGGGTGAAATCGTGCTATAAATTGGGCAGTTCTTTCCATGGTTTTCAAGGCGTCGATTTCAGTTAGATTTCTAAGCGCAAATGGGTTTCATTAGATAGTGTTTGTTGTAACATGATTAGTTGTAACATGATTATAGAAATGGTATCCGATCCATAAATTTTATTTATTACCAATAAGCCCTAACAATAACAACAGCAGGGCAAGTATATTGGCCAGGGTGCGTATGAAATGAAACCTGTTCCAGGGTATTTCAAAAGCCATTCTGCGGGCCTTGATTTCCTGTAAGGTGGCAGTGGCTGTCTCAAATTTATCAAGCGACTCATTCAGGGGCACATTGCCAAAGGCGGTTACCCCGAACACGCCTATCGCATAGATGATGGACGCCGATAACAGAAAATAAAATAAGGGAGTAACTCCCCCACTTTTGTAAGATAGCCACGTACAGAGGGGCATCATTACCAATGAACCCATGAAACTGGCGAAAAACCAGGGATTTAAAATAGCCCTATTGATAGCCTGCATGGCTTTTACATATCCGGTATCGGATAATCTTCCTAAACCAACATTTACCGAACAGGAATAGGCATAAAATAATCCGCAGATTAATGCCACTAATAAAGCCGTTATTAAAAGGGAGATTTTGAAAATGATGACCATGCATTCGTGGTTTTTAGTAAGATAAACCGGGAGATTTTCTCAGATATTCGTCGGAATTCAATTGCGTAAGCATAAACATGGCCACATCGGCACGAGAGATTTTTAATGCCACAGACTTCTCGCTGGGCGAAAAGCCATGCTGGTAATTACCGGTAGCTTTGCCATCAGTAAAAGCGGCCGGACGAACAATGGTCCAGTCCAGCGTAGATGCTTGGATGTATTTTTCCTGTAATTCATGGTCAGCATAAGCTTCCTTCAGGAACCATCCGAACATAATATATTTCCAGAAAAAATTAAGATTGCCTTTGCTGTCACCGGCACCCAGGGTGGTCTGACAGATAAATCGTTTTATCCCTGCTTTTTCCATAGCCCTGATAATATTAATTGTGCCTTCCGAACGGACTTTCCCCTTCCTGCCGGCACCCAGTGCGCAGAACACAGCATCATGGCTCTGAACGGCTTTTTCTACTGCGGAAGGGTTTAGCACATCTCCCTCATAAATGGTCAACTGTTCATGATTGATGTCATCTATCTTGTTTTTGTTTCTCACAAATGCGGTTACAGTATAGCCCAATGAAAGTGCCTGTAGCACAATTTGCTTGCCTACGGTTCCGGTAGCACCAAAAATAATAAGTTTCATAGTTTTTTTAGGCAAATGTATGCCCCGGTAAACTTTCAGAATAGAACAAAACCGACAGGCGCGCAATTTATCAGCATTCTTCTGACAAAAGCTGATAATTAACCAGGTATTCTCTCGGTGCTAAGCCGGTAAATTCTTTAAAAGTTCTGATGAAACGCGATTGATCCGCGAATCCGATGACGTAGGCGATATCAGTTAGTTTATGATAATTATTCGATCTGAATTGACTAAGAGCCGCATTGAAACGACATATTCTCGCGAAAAGCCGGGGCGAAACCCCCACGTGCTGGAGAAATTTGCGCTCAAAGGTCCTTTCAGATACCTGTAATTCATTTTGAAGTACCTTAAGCGGCACGTTACCACGGGCATTGGCTAAATTATGGGTAACATATTGCAGGTCTTTTTCAACAGATACATTATTTCTATCTATTAGCGCCAATAAAAAATTCGACAGTAACCGAATTTGATTTTCAATGGATGTATCTGCTAACAATTGTTCTTTCAGGAATTTTACTTCCCTAAACGGCAGCAATTCAAAATCAACGCAGGTATCGGTCAATTCATTTGCCTCTATACCAAATAATGATTTGACTACATGTGGGTAAAGATAAATTATAATGATCCGGGAACTACCCAAGGCCGTTATTTCAATAGGTTTTACCGTTTGGCCATACAGGAAAAGAGCGGATAGCTTATTTTCATCTTGGTTAAGCAGCAGGTCATCATCCGACTGATGAAACATGATTCCTGGCGAACCATCGGCAAAAAACTTAAAGTTTAGGCTACGGTTTTTCAATGTATCCGACTGCAAGGTCCATATATCTTTGATATAAGGCTGCAACACAGGGTGTAGGGTGAACAGGTGATTAGGCATGGATCAATATGGTTTCAAATATTCAGAATAAGAGCTATTTATAACTGCGATTATCGCCAAGGGGATTTTTCGGGCCGCCATTCAATCCGGCAATGAATCCGACAACAACATTGTTTTTGTTATTTCTTCTTCGTTTTTGCTTTTTTCAGGATTTCCTTTTCTCTAAACTTCGCGATTTTGGTGATTAAGTTGAAAGGCATGGGTTTGTTCAGGGGAAATTGAATTGACCCTTTACCTTGTTTATATACGGAAAGTTCCTCTTTGAATGCTTCATGACCGGTTGGTGTGGCATAAAACCCGATATGGTTTTTGAAAGCCGCGAAGTAAACCAGGTAAACGTTATGAAGGGTAAAGGTTGGTATCGCATAACTGATAGTTTCTTCAGCCTCTGGGACCGATTTTTTTATGGTCGTCCGAATTTGCTCCAAAATTTTTTGCGTGTCTTCCGGAAATCCGGCGATGTATTCGTCAATGTTGTTGGGTTTTGCTGTTTTCATACAATTATATTTTAGTCTAATGCCTGGTGGGCCATTTTACAATTCACAAACAAATTGCCTGCTATGCGAGAGTCATTACCCAATTCTATGCTTTTTTGCCTTTGAAAGTTGCGTAAATTGCCATCGAGTGGCCGTGGCCCAAATCAAAATCTTCTTTAAGCCACTTAATAATTTCGCCTGCTTTTATGCCTGTTTTGAGGTGGCCGGCCTGAAACCCCCCTTTTTGTTCAGCCAGCCTTTTGAAGTCGTCCGGACCATTTCCTGTTTTTGCTTTGATGTTAGCGATGTAAGCTTGAAATGACATAATGTTTTTGTAAATGATTATTAAAAAACAAGTTATACTTTTTCGGTCACAGAAGTTTGTGATCAACGTCCTGACCTTTTTTATTTTTCAGCCAATTCTTTCACTTTTTCCAGTGCTTTTGGCCACGTTTGCTGAAAGTAGTCTTTATATGCTTCAATCGTATCCATCTCAATAATCAGTTCCGTTTTTCCTTCCACTGTGTTGAGGGTGTAATTTTCCATAGCGCCCGACCATTTTCTGGTTTCTTCGCTATCCAGGTCTTCTACGCCGTTTTTTACAGTACCCAGGTGCCTGATAGACATAAATTCGTTGGGCCTTTTTGCGGCAATGGTGCTAACCATCCCATCCCCTTCAGGAGAGAGAAACAGTACTTTGCTGCCTTCTTTCCAATCGGTTTCGGCATATGAACCTTCATTGAAAACTGATGTCCAGTTGCGATAGGTAGCATCATCCCATAATACTTTCCATACTTTTTCACGGGATGCGTTGATAGTGATTCTGAATTTTTCTGTTTCCATTACTTTAAAATTTTAAGCGGTTAAAAGTTAGTTTTAAAAAAAAGTGTTTCAGCATTGTTAAACTTTAATGATACAAAGATGGAAAAGGTAAATTTAAAAGTAGCGGTGTGAATACGACAGTATAAGAGGTGAATTCCGACAGGTAAAAAATTATCTCGGATATATGAAATGGTGGAGCAGATGAAAAGTCGTTAGCGAAAAATAGTAACAGAAAAAGGTTTTCGTAATAGCATATTTCTGATGAAAATTCCTATATTTTGCTTTTCAATTAATTTTTATAAACACCATGAAAACCCGGAAAGAATCCAGCCCTGCCTCCAACCGCATGAAACGCAGAACTTTTATTAAGCATACAGGTGTGGCAGCAGCCGCTTTTAGCATTGTCCCCCGCTTCGTATTGGGTGGTAAAGGTTACATACCCCCTAGCGACACCCTGTATATTGCGGGTATTGGCGTGGGCGGCAAAGGTGAGTCTGACCTTACAGAATGTGCCAAAAGCCCTAACGCCAAAATAGCCTTTTTATGCGATGTGGATGACCGCATGGCGGTGAAGTCAAAAGCGAATTTTCCTGATGCGAAATATTACAAGGATTACCGGGTAATGTTCGACAAAGAAGGTAAAAATTTTGATGCCGTAACGGTTTCTACCCCCGATCATCAGCATGCCGTTATTACGATGGCAGCAATGGCAGCCGGAAAGCATATATATCTGCAAAAACCCCTCACCCACGATATTTATGAGGCCCGCATGCTTACCGAAGCTGCCAGGAAATACAAGGTGGTTACGCAGATGGGCAATCAGTGGGCCTCCGAAGAACCGGTGAGGCGCATGAAAGAAATTGTAGACGCAGGCCTCATTGGCGATGTATACCGGGTGCATGCCTGGACCAACCGCCCCGTGTGGCCCCAGGGTATTCCCAAACCTACCGGGCAATTTGATGTACCCAAAGAGCTTGACTGGGACTTGTGGCTGGGCACTGCCTCCGGCGTGGATTACAATCCCGAATACTTGCCTTTTAACTGGCGCGGATGGTGGAAATTTGGTACCGGCGCCCTGGGCGATATGGCCTGTCATATCCTGGATCCTGTGTTTCGTATTTTACCCATCGACTACCCCACCGAAGTAGAATGCAGCACTACTACCAATTGGGCAGGCTTTTTCGAAATAGCTAATTACGACGCCAGCTGTCCGGCTTCCTCCATCATTCACCTTAACTTTCCCCGAAAAGATGGAAAGAAAGATGTAAAACTAACCTGGATGGATGGCGGACTTCTGCCCGAGAGACCAGAAGAGCTACAACCAGACGAAGAACTGGGCGGCAACGGGGTGATCTTTGAAGGAACCAAAGGAAAGTTAATTGGAAACTATGCCGAAATGCCCAGGTTATTGCCCACTACCCGGATGGAAGAAATTGAGGCTGTGCCCAAAACCTTGCCCAGAGTACCCGAAGCGCATTATGTGCAATGGGTAGATGCCTGTTTGAAAGGCTTTGGGAAAGCTTACCTTGATTCACCTTTTGACTATGCAGGCCCCTTTACCGAGGCTGTTTTAATGGGGAACCTGGCCATCAGAAGTTACCAATATCAGGAAACAGATGCTGATAACAATAGCAATTACCCAGGCAGGAAAAAGTTACTCTGGGATGCCAAAAATATGACCATTACCAACTTCGACGTAGCTAATTCTTTTGTAAAACGGGAATATCGCCAAGGTTGGAGTTTGTAAATGTTTACTATAAACTAAGTTTAGTTTTATTATTGGGCAAACCCTGCGATCAGGTGTTCCTGCATGTGCTGAACTTTACAATAGGGTGTGGTAGCAAATGTAAATCACCTTCAAAATAAAGGAAGAAACAGGGATCAATAGTTTCTGGCGTAAATTAATACTTCTTTAATTAAATTTCTTTCAAAGGAATAGGATAGGCCTTTGTCTATATACGATTTTTCAGGTTCCGAGAGGAAAAAAGAAGCGGAGTTGGGCACCTGAAATCCCCACGATCCGGAAGGCCGTAGCGCACCCGGAATAATCAGTGACAGTTGTCCCAGTCCCTGTGCATTGATGTACACCGCTACTACGGCTTTTTTTGCATTGGCAAGTTGCTGGGCTTCGTTTAAAGCTTTTTGTTCGTATCCATACCCCAGCAGTTTCCACTGTTTACTTTCTTTTAAATAGGCAGAAATTTCACTCACCAGCATATGCCTGCTGAGTTCCTCGGAGTAAAAGTCATCCACCTTATATACAGTTTTCAGGGCCTTGCCTACAAAACCGTTGCACGAATTAATACCTGAAACCTTAGTATTCTCACAAGCTTTAAACTGCTCAACTTCCTGGGTCAGCGCTTGCTGCCAGTTGTTATTAATAGTTTGACTATAAGCAACGCCAGTTAAAAATATGAGAGCAATAATAATATAATTTTTCATAGATGTTGGTCAGTTTTCAAACCTTATTATATGAGAAGCAAAGATATAACCAACTTCTTGTATTGAAGTTGATATATCATTCAATAATAATTTATTAATTTGCGCAATGATAAGAAGCGTGATAAATTGCGACTGATTTTTATGTATAAGGTAGGACTTGCGCCTTTATTGCATGATTGTTATCGAAATACAGACATTAAAATTAGGAAACTAATATAATTTCATTGGGATTGCATAATAATCAGGGTTTTGATGAGGCAACTATGGTTGCGCAATAAAGGGAAAGGATACATCTATGTTGGATTACTTGTACGATTTGTACGGATCTTCTCTTTATGGCGTTATCTTTAGGGTAGTAAAGCAGGAATCTACCGCGGTAGAAGTATTGCGACAAACTTTTAAAACTATTTGGAATGACATCACTTTTTATAACCCTAAAAAGTTTACGCTTTTCACCTGGATGACACACATTGCCCTTCATCTGGCCAAGGAACACAGGCATTTACAAGGAACTGATCATTTTCAGGAAACCAATGTGGTGAAGAGTGGTATGGCATTGATTCGAGAATTAACAATAAATTATGGGGAAACAGCAAATGAATTGCTGGATAACTTACTGCCGGAACATCGACAGGTTATAGAGCTGTTATATTTTGAGGGGTGTTCATATTCAGAAGTAATAAAAATACTGGACTTGTCATCTGAGGTGATAAAGACCAGAATCCGGGCCGCATTGGTAAGGCTCAGCGAAATTTTACAAATTTGACTTTGAAAGTAGAAGCATATATAGCGTCAGGTATATTAGAAAGATATGTTTTGGATGAATTATCTCCAGTGGAGGCTTTCCAGGTAGAAAAAATGGCAGCCCAATACCCGGAGGTACAAAAGGAAATTCAACTCATACAGGAAACATTGGAGTCTATGGCTTTTGAGCTTTCCAGAAAACCTTCGCCCAGGGTTTTAGAAAAGGTTATGGATAAAATTGACAGGAAACAGCAAGCTAATTCAAAACTTGAATTGCCACAGAAAAAGAAGAAAATCACCTATCTTCAATATGGTATCGCGGCTACCTTTACCCTGAAACTGGTGGCAATGGCCATAGCTGCATCCTTTTTTGTGCGATGGAAAGCTACAGAACAGGAACTTGGCCAGTTGCGAAAGCAATATTATACACTGGAGCAAAAGGCAAATCAGGCTACGCGGATCTTGCTGGCGGTAAGTGACCCGGAAGTACAAACCATTGTATTAACCCGACAGGATAACCCCGAACAGCGTACTTTGTTATACTGGAACCCGGTAACAAAAAAAATATATATTAATACCGAAAATTTGCCTCGCAATGACAAACGCCATCAGTACCAAATATGGGGCATGACCCAAGGTAATCCGGAAAGTTTAGGCGTTTTTGATGTAACCGCCGACCAGTTACTCCAACTGCTGGTTATGGAAGGCAACGAAAAACTCATGGGTTTTGCCATTACCCTGGAACCAACCGGAGGTAGTACCAAACCTACTTTGACACGTTTGTATGGCGAAGGAAAAATAGAATAATTCAGGTTACGTTAATTGCGCGAACGCAACAGTATTTCGTTTATTTAAAGGAGCTTTTATTTATAAACCCCCTTATTTACTGCTCCTGATAATAAAAACCAATTAATTTTATGTTTTTGCGATATTTATAAAGTAAAGTTGTTTTATATAAACGCAACAACTATATCTTTGTAACCTCGTAAAGTTATAATAAACTTATCAAAAACTGACCGCGATGTTGTCCAGATTTTCCCAGAAACATGCTGATGTATTAGGCATCATCAGTGCTATCCTCTGTCTGATTCATTGTCTTTTTGTACCGGTTTTGCTGGTAATAGGTAGCGTTACTGAACACATGGGCGGACATTGGGGTTCTTTGGATTACCTGTTTATCGTATTGGCGCTGCTGGCTGTAATTAACGCTACGCGTTATGCCTCCAGAAACATTGCTTTTGGGATGTGGCTTAGTATGATCGTGTTTGTTGCTGGTTTGCTGATGCACCACGTCTATGCCGAAGCATTAATTGTTTCGACGCTGGCCTCGGTGGCCCTTGCTGTTTTTCATATTATTAACTACAAACAATCTCATACGCACTCGTCAGTTAAAGTCTGATATTTTCAAATAAGCATCGCATTATGGAGAAGTCTGTTGAAAGTATTCTGAAAAAACATGGGCTGAAAAAGACCCCCCTCCGCCTGGAGATGCTGGATCTTTTTATGAATAATCATTTTGCTTTATCGGCCAGTGATATTGAATCCAGATTAAAAGCGAACCACGACCGGGTTACGGTATACAGGGCACTGAATGCTTTTGAGGAAAATGGCATATTGCACAAAGCGCCCGACGATGGATATGGCATTAAATACGCAATGTGTTCTGATAACTGCCCGGACCAGGCCCACGAAGACCACCATGTGCATTTTATCTGTCATGAATGCCACCATACTTACTGCCTGGATCATGTGCATATTCCCATGATTAAACTACCTGAAGATTATGCCGTTGATACCTTTACGTATACGGTGAATGGCGTTTGTAAGGCCTGTAAAACCAGGTAACTACCTCCTTCCTTTTTTTACAAAAGCGCTAGCACGGCAAAAAAGTGGAAAATACTTCCGGCCATTACAAACAAATGCCAGATACCATGATTGTATTTAATTTTATCGTAGCTAAAGAAAATGGTGCCTAATGTGTAAAAAATCCCGCCCGCTATCAGAAAAGCGAAGCTAAGTGAAGGAATCGTCAGGTAAAGTGGCTTAATGGCAAATATGACAATCCAGCCCAAAGCGATATACATAATGGTAGAGAGTATCTCTTTTTTACCGGTATACAAGGCTTTCAGCACAATACCCAAAATCGTACAGCCCCATACCACACCAAAAATAGTCCAGCCCAGGTAGCCATCCAGTGCTGCCAGACAGAAAGGCGTATACGTACCGGCAATCAGCAGGAAAATAGACATATGATCAAATTTCCGGAAGAGCCTTTTTAGCTTTTTGCTTCTGAAGCTATGGTACAAGGTAGAAACCAGGTACAAAGTAACCAGCATAGCGCCAAAAATTGAAAAGCTTACCACATGCCAGACCGTACCCTTCATTGAAGCCAGCACAGTTAAGATTATCAGGGCAGCTACCGACAGGCAGGCGCCTATGCCATGCGTTACCGCATTAAAAATTTCCTCTTTTTTTGAATATGAAAGCGATTTACTCATTCTTACCCTTGATTTCTAAATTTTTCTTATAGCTTTTCTAAAAACGCAACAGGTTATATAACGATGGCTTTATGGTTCTGTTATGATCAATTTGTTTATTTAGGGGAATGCTACAGTTTTAACCAAAAGGCATGAAATACAGAGAACGGAAGGGTGAAATTGTACCTGGGGCCGTACAGCATCGGGGCTACAGGTTTAATTAACCATTATGGATTTAAGGCTTAGTTTCGGCTTTTTATAAACACCTAGAGGCATTTACCGCATACTTATTTTTCTGATTTACACATTATTATTAATAATTTTTCGTAATTTCAACTACTATTTTTACATTTATGCAATTCTAACTGAAAAAAGGGAAGTGAAATTTTGGAACCAACAAACATCAATAACCCGGAATACTTTCACAAAGTAGTCGATTGTCAGTATGCGTGTCCTGCGCATACGCCTGTACCGGAGTATATCCGGCTTATCGCGGCAGAACGTTACACCGAAGCTTACATGATCAACTGGGAATCTAATGTATTCCCTGGCATTTTGGGGCGAACCTGTGACCGTCCGTGCGAACCGGCCTGCCGCCGTGTAAGGGTAGAAGAAGAACCTGTAGCCATTTGCCGCCTCAAACGGGTGGCTGCCGATAACAAAGGCGAAGTCAAAAGCCTGATGCCCAAAGCACCCGAACAGAAAAACGGAAAAAAAATAGCGTTGATTGGTGGTGGCCCCGCTTCTTTAACCGTAGCCCGCGACTTGGCACCTTTAGGCTATGAAATTCATTTATACGACGAATGGCACAAGGGTGGGGGCATGATGCGCACCCAGATTCCGGCCTTCCGCCTGCCGGAAGAAGTGCTCGACGAAGAAGTGAACTACATTATCGATATGGGAGTGCATACGCATTTTAATCAGTATGTTTCCAGCCTGAAAGAAATTCTGGACAAAGGCTATGATGCGGTTTTTGTAGGTACCGGGGCTCCTATGGGGCGAAACCTGGTATTACCCGGCAGAGACGAAGCTAGCAAAAATATTCATATTGGTATTGAGTTTCTGGCGAATGTGGCTTTCGGCCATGTAGATAAAATCGGTAAAAAAGTAATCATTCTGGGTGGTGGTAACACCGCTATGGATTGTTGCCGTACATCCCGCAGACTGGGCGGTGAAGATGTAAAAGTGGTGGTGCGTAGCCCTTTTAACGAAATGAAGGCTTCACCATGGGAAATTGCCGATGCCAAATCGGAAGATATTCCCATCCTGAATAACATGCCGCCCAAAGAGTTTGTGGTGGAAAACGGCAGGCTGAAAGGCGTGATCTTTGAAAAAGTAAAAGCCGAATACGATGAAACCGGCAGAAGAAAACTGGTGCCTACCGGCGAACCAGATGAATTTATTGAAGCCGATGATGTAATTATCGCCATCGGACAGGACAATACTTTTCCCTGGATAGAAAGGGACCTTGGTCTGGAATTCGGCAAATGGGATTTACCTGTACTTAATAAAGTAACTTTCCAATCTACCCTACCCAAGGTGTTTTTTGGTGGTGATGCGGCTTTTGGTCCTGAAAATATTATTACCGCCGCGGCACATGGGCATCAGGCTGCCATTTCCATGCACCAGTTTTGTCAGGGAGAAGATGTGATGAAACGACCCGATCCTATGACCAACCTGATCCATCAGAAAATGGGCATCCACGAATGGAGTTACGATTCTGCCGTTACCGACGACCTTCGGTATCAGGTACCGCATGAAAACAAAAATATTACACTGAAAGACCGGAAGGTGGAAGTGGAACTGGGTTTTAACGAAGTTACCGGTTTTAAAGAAGCCCAGCGATGCCTGAACTGTGATATCCAGACGGTTTTTAATGAACCAACCTGCATCGAGTGCGATGCCTGTGTGGATATCTGCCCTACTTCGTGCATTACCTTTACAGTGAATGGTGAAGAAGACGATTTGCGAAATCGCCTGAATGCACCAGCCGAAAATAAAACACAGGATCTTTATGTTTCCAAAGAACTTCCTACCAAGCGGGTGATGGTGAAAGATGAAGACGTTTGTTTGCACTGTGGATTATGTGCCGAACGCTGTCCGACTGCCGCCTGGGACATGCAGAAATTTTTATACAATGTAACCAAAGCCAGTAAGATTTTATGAACAAAGTGAGCGTGGTAAACGATATGGTTATTCGTTTCGCTAATGTAAATGGGACCGGTTCAACCAGTGCCAACGAAATGTTTGCCAAATCAATTTTCAGAATGGGCATTCCGGTTTCACCAAAGAATATATTTCCTTCCAATATTCAGGGATTACCTACCTGGTACGAAGTACGGATCAACGAAAATGGGTATCTGGGTCGCCGCGCCGGTGTCGATCTGCTAGTAGGGGTGAATCCGCAGAGTTATACCAAAGACATTGCAGCGGTACGTTCCGGCGGGTATTTCGTGTACGACAGCACCAAAAAGCTGCATCACGAGTTTTTCAGAGAAGACATCCACTACATCGGGATTCCGATGATGCGGCTGTGTATGGAAAATTACTCCAATCCGCGGCAGCAGCATCTATTCAAAAACATCGTGTATGTGGGTGCCCTGGCTGCTTTACTGGACATAGAAATGGAGGTAATTCAGCAGATAGTCAAAGACCAGTTTAGTAAAAAAGAAAAACTGATACCCCCCAATTTCCTGGCCCTGGATCTGGGATACCAATATGCCAAAGCCAATTACGATTGTCCGCTCGATATCCGGGTGGAAAGGCGGGATCGGGTAGGGGACAGTATCATGATCGACGGTAATACCGCCGCCGGACTGGGCGCTGTGTATGCCGGCGTTACGGTGGCCGCCTGGTATCCGATTACGCCCTCAACGTCTGTAGTGAACGCTTTTGAAAAATATGCTAAAAAACTGCGAACCGATCCGGTAACCGGAAAGAAAAAATATGCCATTATTCAGGCGGAAGACGAGTTGGCGGCCATGGGCATGGTGATCGGCGCCACCTGGAATGGTGCCCGCGCTTTTACCGCCACCTCTGGCCCGGGTGTTTCGCTGATGAGCGAATTCATCGGGCTGGCTTATTTCGCGGAAATTCCTGTGGTATTGGTAGATGTGCAGCGCGGTGGCCCTTCCACCGGTATGCCTACCCGTACCCAGCAATCCGATCTGATTTCAGCGGCATATGCCTCTCATGGCGATACTAAGCAGGTATTGCTATTCCCCGGCACACCTGCCGAATGTTTTGAAATGACTGCTCAGGCTTTTGACCTGGCCGACCGCCTGCAAACGCCAATTATCATCATGTCCGATCTGGATTTGGGTATGAACAGCCATATGTCGCCTCCTCTGGCCTGGGACGATACCCGCACCTACGACCTTGGGAAAGTGCTGAGTGCGGAAGATTTGGATAATATGGAAAAATATGGCCGGTACCTGGATGTGGATCAGGATGGTATTTGTTACCGCACCATTCCGGGTACGCACCCTACCAAAGGATCTTTCTTTACCCGGGGCACTTCCCGCGACGAATATGCCCGGTATACGGAAGATGGAGACGTATACGTCCGGATTGTAAACCGGTTATTAAAAAAATGGGAAACCGCAAAACAGAAGGTACCCCAGCCTGAGCTTTATCAGGAGAAAAGTCAGCATACCCGGGGCATTATTTTCTTTGGCACTTCCACCTACGCAGCGCTGGAGGCTATGGAATTGCTGGAACAGCGGGGCATTGTGCTGGATGCGATGCGTGTCAAGGCTTTCCCTTTTAATAAAAAAATATCAGATTTTATTGAGGAACACGACCAGGTTTTTGTAATAGAACAAAACCGAGACAAGCAGTTTCGATCCTTATTAGTAAACGAACTGGAACTGTATCCAAAAAAATTAATCTCTATTCTGAACTACGATGGGATGCCCATTACGGCCGACACCATTGTGAACCAGATTTATATGGATATGTCGGTATACGCTACAGCAGGCAATAACAACAACCATCATAAAAGAAAAAAAATACTATGACCTATATAAAACCCAAATTCAGGCATCCGGGTCTTCCTAAAAACAAGATTGGTTTTGCCAAAGCTGATTACGAAGGTGCTATTTCCACTTTATGTGCCGGTTGTGGTCACGATTCCATCAGTGGTGCCATTATTCAGGCCTGCTACGAAATGGCCATAGAACCACACCGATTGGCCAAACTGTCGGGCATTGGTTGTTCGTCCAAAACGCCTACCTATTTTTTAGGTAATTCTCACGGCTTTAATTCTGTACACGGCCGCATGCCTTCTATCGCTACCGGAGCCAATATGGCCAACCGCGATTTGATATTTATGGGTATTTCAGGCGATGGTGATACGGCATCCATTGGTTTAGGGCAGTTTTGTCATGTACTGCGGCGCAACCTGAATATGGTATATATTGTGATGAACAATGGCTGTTATGGCCTCACCAAAGGACAGGATTCCGCGACTGCCGATACGGGTTCTATCAGCAAAGCCGGTTCTAACAATCCTTTTCCTGCCATAGATTTGGTTGGGCTGGCGCTTGAACTGGGCGCTACCTT
Source organism: Cyclobacteriaceae bacterium (assembly GCA_041745535.1). Lineage (GTDB taxonomy): Bacteria > Bacteroidota > Bacteroidia > Cytophagales > Cyclobacteriaceae > JBGTIS01. Next base: position 26,483 of record JBGTIS010000221.1, read on the forward strand.
TGTGGGGCGCAGCTTTTCCGGCGATAAAACCCAACTGGTGCCGCTGATCAAAGCCGCCATGTCGCATTCCGGATTTGCTTTTCTGGATGTAATCTCGCCCTGTGTTACTTTTAATAATAACCAGGGATCTACCAAATCATATGATTTTGTGCGAGAGCATATCGCGGCTACTTCTGCCCTTGATTATGTGCCCGAGCAGGAAGAAATTACCGTTTCGTACGAAGCGGGCACTTCCACCCATGTTGCTTTGCACGATGGCTCGGTAATTCAATTGCAAAAGCTTAATCCGAACTGGAACCCTACCAACCGCGATTCAGCCATGAATCAGGTACAGGAAGCTAAAAATAAAGGAGAAATCCTTACCGGTTTGCTGTATATCGACCCCAATAGTCCCGACCTGCATCAGGTGCTGGATACGGTAGAGCAGCCGCTGAATACTTTACGGGAAAAAGATTTATGTCCGGGATCGGCCGTATTGGAAAAAATTAATGCGGGATTCCGGTAGGAAAATAATTTTTAGGAAATGTATTCAGTTTTATTCTCTACAGGTAT
>JBGTIS010000222.1:0-4946 GCA_041745535.1 Cyclobacteriaceae bacterium
TGACGAACAGGCATAGAGTAATAGAAAAATAATCAGAAAGTAAATGGGGTTTTTCATGTTAAATATGGTTAAAGTTCATTATTTAAAACTTTATTCAATGCAAGGCGCGTATAGCCAATAACCTGAAAAAAACTAATAATATTGTGCTTTAAAAAAGGATAAAAAGTTTGGTATAATTGCCAGTAAAGATGGGCATTCTTACCTAATAATTTTATGACCTTAGTCATATTACAAAATGATGTTTGTTATAAGGCAAAAGAATTATATATACCGATTAAAATATATTTGAAATGATTGATGAGCGTATCCTTGAGCGATTTGGCGCAAAAAAAATTACTTTCTCAAAAAACACTTTTTTACTAAATGAAGGAGAAAAGGCTTTGTTTTACTGGCAGGTAGCGGAAGGAGTGGTAAAAATGATTAATTATGCCGCGAATGGAAAATCTTTTATACAGGGTATTTTTTACGCGGGCGATAGTTTTGGCGAACCCCCTTTGTTTGCTGATCTCACCTATCCGAGCAATGCCGTAGCCGAAACCGATGCCGTAGTCTGGAAGCTTTCAAAGTCTTCCTTTTTTAACCTGCTTCGTGAGCGCTTTAATTTGCACCTGAAGATGACAAAAGTGCTTTCCCAACGGCTGCACTATAAAGCAAATATATTGAAAGAAATTTCTACCCAGTCACCCAAACATAGGTTGATCACACTAATTGATTATCTCAAAAAAGATGTGTTATCCGAAGAAGGATTGTATGAAGTGCCCTATACCAGAAAGCAACTCGCTGAAATGACTGGTTTGCGGGTGGAAACAGTTATCAGAAATATAAAAGCATTAGAAAAATCAGGTTATTTGACGATAAAAAACAGGAAAGTGTACAGAAAATTTTACCTATATGTTTTCCTGCTGCTTAATCGAGGTATTCAGTCGTTATCTTTCTCACCACAAACAAACCATAACAAACGGTTATAAAAAGTGTAACCAGAAATTAATAATAGGATGGGCCAGCCACACAATCAGCACAATGGCCAGCACGCCAATTATGGCCCCTGTTTTCACAAAATCGGTGGTGATAAGATTACCTTTGCTGAAGGCAATGGTATTAGGAGGCGTGCTGATGGGCAATGCCATTGCCAGTGAAGCAATTAAAGCAATGCTGATGCCCATAGGAATGGGGCTGGTATCTGATGGCTGGTGCATGGCAAAGGATATGCCGATGGGCAAAAGCAAATTGGCGGCTGCCGTATTGGAAATAAATGTACTGAACAGTAGCGTAGCCAGTACCATGGTACCGAAAACCACTTCACCCTCTGTGGGTAAAACTGATACGATCGCGGCATCTAACCCGGTAAGCTGCATGCCTTCGCCCAAAGCAATTCCACCCATAATTAAAATAAGTATATTCCATTCCAGGCTATTAATATCGGAACGGGTAAGCAAACCAGTGGCAGTGAAAGCAATGGCAGGAAACAAAGCCACCACCGAAGTCGATAGTCCGTGAATGCGATCGGTGAGCCAGAGCGCTACCGTAACAAAAAGTACAACCAACACATACCAGCCCCGCTTATCAATAGGCCGCGCCACAGATTTTAATACAATATTCTGATTTTTAGGTTTGTACATAAAGTAAAGCAACAGCCAGGTTAGCAGCAGCAACCCCAGCATCAGTGGCAGGGCAATGAGTACCCACTGTAAAAAACTGACTTCATATCCGGCCTGCTTTAAAAAAGTTACGGCTACCGCATTGGGTGGGGAGGCAATGGGTGTACCCATACCGCCAATGTTGGCCGCGAAAGGAATCGCCAGCAGCAACCCTTTTTTAAAAGGATCGCCTTCAGGCACCTGTGCCAGCATGGGCACCACCAGGGTAATCATCATGGCCGTGGTGGCGGTGTTGCTCATCCACATAGAGAACAGGGCTGTAATCAGCATCAGACCCAGCAACACCATGAATGGTTTTCCACCAAACAGTTTCAGAATCACTCCAGCCATGGCTTTGTCAACACCTTCTTTCAGTACGGCATGTGCCAAGATGAATCCACCAAAAAACAGTACAATCACAGGATTAGACAACGGGGCAAAGAAAGTTTGATAGGTAGGAGAGGAACCGCTGCTGAAACCCAGACCTGGCCAGTGACCCGGATTGGCCAGCAATATAATTTCCAGGGCAATAATCAGAATGGCGGTGGCAAACAATGGCAAAGCTTCCGTTACCCAGAGCAAAGCTGCCAGCACAAAAATACCCGTCATGTAAATGGCTTCCCGGTGCAGGGCACTTTCCTGCCGCAACCAGATGACTACCGCAAAGGCTATGATTACCGAACTTATAAACAGGAGCACATTTCGGGTAAGAAAGGGTGGGCGGATACCCGCCAGTTTCTCCACAAGGGTTAATTGCTTAAGATCTTCACGCGTACGTGGAAAATGAATCGGTAAGGGCATAGGGTTATTGTACTTTATATAAAAGGCTGCTTTTTGAACTGTGATGACCCAGGAAGAATTCGCGATGTGGGAAACCTGGCGCTATCCACTCATGCGAAATTAGGACACGTTCTGTTTTGCTTTGATGATGGATGTCAACGAAAACAATGATATAAAGCAGTTTTTATACTGACAGGGATCATGATAAAAGTTGCTGTACCGCGCTTACTTTGAACTCGAATAATAAACGGTGCGGATAACACCAAAACCGGATGAGCTTTTGAATAACCATTTCAGATTAGAAATTTAAATATAATTGATAATGAACACCATAAAGAAAATACTGGTTCCTACTGATTTTTCTGGTTCTGCCAAAAAAGCTTTGGGCTATGTTACCCAACTGATCCGGCTGGATAAAAAGCTGGAAGTATATTTTTTGCATACCCTTACCAATGGTATTTCTAAAGACCATCTGGCGCAGACAGAACAGGAATTGAAACAGATTGAACAGCAAATCCCGCAGACATCGAAATGGGCATGCCATTGCCTGATCAGAACTGGCAATTTAATTGAAACCATTTTGCGAACACAGCAACAATATCATATTGATTTGATTGTAATGGGTACGGCCGGATTGATAGAAAACAGAGCGGTAGCGGAAAGTAATACTTCTCATCTGGCGCTGGAAGCCCAATGTCCGGTACTGGTAGTACCCGAACAGGCCGCGTCTTTTAACATTAAGCATATCGCGCTGGCCATTGACCTGGAAGCGTTTGACGATTCGTTTGCCCTGGGCATCGTACATACGCTGGCCCGCTGGTACAATGCTAAGGTACATGTGCTCACTATTAACAAATATGAGTCAGATGCTTTGCCCTCCAAACAGAAAGTAGAGGATATGCTGGAGTATTACTTCGATAATCTGGATTACCATTATGCCTTCCCTTACAATGCTGATATAGAAAAGGGAATTACTAATTACATTATTGATAAGAAAATAGATATGCTCGCCATTTTGCCCCGTACCCACGCGAAAAATAGTAAACCTTCGGAAGGGCGACTGATCAAATTATTGACATTGCATACAAAAGTCCCCATGCTGTGTGTACAGTAAGATTCATAAAAGTAAGAGTGTCAAGATATAAAAATTATGAAAAAAGCAAATATAAATTCCATTCTGCTAAGCCTGGAAGGCCTGGGCATACAACAAGTGAAAGGATTGCTTTGGAACCTGTCGCCAGCCGAACTGGTAGAAGAGGCCATCAAACGGGGCGAGGGTGTACTCACTGATACAGGGGCACTGATGTGCGATACCGGTAAGTTTACAGGGCGATCGCCGAAAGACCGCTTTATTGTAAAAGATGAGATTACACAGGATAAAGTATGGTGGGGCGACATTAATATTCCTTTTGAGCCGGAAAAGTTTGATCAGCTGTTTGAGAAAATGACGCGTTTTCTGGATGGACGTAAAATATACGTGCGGGATGCCGCCGCCGGTGCCGACCCTAAATACCGGCTTAACCTGCGGGTGATCGATACCCAGGCCTGGCACAATTTGTTTTGCTATAACATGTTTCTCCGCTTAACCAATGAGGAACAGGAAAACTTTACTCCTGATTTCACCATTCTGGCCATCCCTGAGTTTATGGCCGATCCAGCCATAGACGGCACCCGAAACAGCAATTTCGCTATAATTAACTTTAAGAAAAAAATTATTCTGGTAGGCGGTACCGGTTATACCGGCGAAACCAAAAAAGGTATCTTCAGTGTGCTGAACTTCATACTACCCGACCAGGAAAATATACTTTCTATGCATTGCAGTGCCAATATGGGCAAAAACGGCGATACCGCTATCTTCTTTGGGTTGTCGGGCACCGGAAAAACAACCCTATCGGCCGACCCCGACCGGTACCTGATTGGCGATGACGAACATGGCTGGACTGGCGATTCGGTGTTTAATTTTGAAGGAGGGTGTTATGCCAAAGTGATAGACCTGTTGGAAGAATCGGAGCCGGAAATATGGAATGCCATTAAGTTTGGATCTATTCTGGAAAACACAAAGTTTATACCCGGCACCCGCACAGTAGATTATTCCAATAAACAGATCACGGAGAATACTCGGGTTTCCTATCCCCTGTACCATATCAAAGATGCCCGGCAGCCTTCGGTAGGACCGGCACCGAAAAACATCTTTTTTCTAACATTGGATGCGTATGGGGTGCTGCCGCCATTGGCCAAACTTACAGTAGGGCAGGCCATGTATCATTTTATTTCCGGATATACCGCCAAAGTCGCGGGTACCGAGGCAGGTATTGTAGAACCAAAGGCCGTATTCTCAGCCTGTTTTGGCTCACCCTTTATGCCCTTGCACCCAACACGGTACGCTGAAATACTGGGCGAAAAAATGCGGCAGCAGCAGGTAAACGTATGGTTGATCAACACAGGATGGAGTGGGGGGCCTTATGGCGAAGGACAGCGGATTAAACTGCGCTATACCCGCGCCATGATTAGCGCTGCCCTGACAGGGAA
>JBGTIS010000223.1:0-4337 GCA_041745535.1 Cyclobacteriaceae bacterium
CCCAGTTTAACCACATAATCGCCACCCAGATCTTTTTGCAGCACATCTCGCAGATCTTCCCCGTAAAACTTAAGCGGTGAGCCTCGGTCTTCCCACAGCTTCTGATATTCTTTGGCCGATTTGGGAGAACGAAATGGGGCAATTATCATATTTACCAGAAACCACCGAAATAAAAAGGGATAATCAACCACCCGCCAGTCCATCAGAAATTCACGCAAATATTTACGAACATCGCTTGTTTGAGGGCTATCCGGCGTTCCCAAATTGACCAGCAATACTCCGGTTTTACTAATTTTTTTCCGCATTGTTAATTCTATAAGTTGCTCTTTTCTTTCAACCCGGTTACAGATAGTTCGGTTTCCTTTTTTTAAGTAAATTAGTAATTTTCATGTATTTATTTACCATTTATTACCAGAAATGAGCAAGGCACGAGGGCGCATACATTCTCCTGATAAAAAAATGAAACTTTTGTGGGGAAGCCGAGCATATCTTCTTTCGGATTAATATCTTTGAGGCATGGTTCAACCTAAACGAAAAATCGCGGTTTTTGCCTCGGGTGGTGGTACCAATGCCGAGAAGATTTTTCAGCGTTTTCAGCACCATCCGGCCATTGAGGTGAGCCTTTTGTTAACCAATAATCCCCATGCCGGAGTCATAAACCGGGCGCGGCGTTACCAAATTCCGGTAGAAATATTTGACCGCCCAACTTTTACCAAAACTAACGAAATTGTTACGTTGCTACAGGAAAATGGAATAGATTTAATTGTGCTGGCAGGTTTCCTGTGGCTGGTTCCCCGGAATTTAATTGAAGCATTTCCTGATAAAATTATTAATATTCATCCAGCATTACTGCCTGCTTACGGCGGGAAAGGCATGTACGGCATGTATGTGCATCAGGCAGTGGTAGTGGCCAAAGAGAAAGAAAGCGGCATTACCATTCATTACGTAAACGAACAATACGACGAGGGCAATCATATTTTTCAGATCAGCTGCGCGGTAGATGCCGCTGATACGCCAGAGCAGGTTGCCGCCAAAGTGCAGGTACTGGAACACCAGTATTATCCTGAAATTGTTGAGAATTTAATCCTTAAAATGAAGAATTAGTTAAATTACTATCACATGAATAAGAAAATCAATTCAGCGCTTATCTCTGTATATCACAAAGATAACCTGGGACCTATTGTAGAGTTACTCAATCAAAATCAGGTAAAAATTTATTCAACCGGAGGTACCCAGAAATTTATCGAAGAACAGGGCGCTAAAGTAGTGGCGGTAGAAGATCTCACAGGTTACCCCTCTATTTTTGGTGGCCGGGTAAAAACACTGCACCCGAAAGTATTTGGAGGTATTCTGTACCGGCGCGACGATTTGCTGGATCAGGGGCAGGTAAAAGAATTTGAAATCCCTTCGGTAGACCTGGTAATTGTTGATTTGTATCCTTTCGAAGAAACTGTAGCTTCCGGGGCATCAGAAGAAGATATTATCGAGAAAATTGACATTGGAGGTATTTCCCTGATCAGGGCGGCTGCAAAGAATTTCAAAGATGTACTCACTATTTCTTCCAGAAAACAATATGGTGAATTAGCGCGATTATTAAAAGAAAAATCATGTTCAACAGATTTGACCGATCGTAAGAAGTTCGCGGCAAGGGCTTTTGATGTCAGTTCACACTACGATACCGCTATTTTTAAATATTTCACCCAGTCGGAACCCTCTGAAAGCCTGAAAATAAGCGCGCAAAACAAAAAAACGCTTCGTTACGGCGAAAACCCTCATCAGCAGGGAGCATTTTACGGCAATCTGGACGACATGTTAGAACAGCTACATGGCAAAGAGCTTTCCTATAACAATCTGGTTGATATTGACGCGGCAGTGAACCTGATTGCTGAATTTGAAGGAGAAACAGCATTCGCCATTCTTAAACATACCAATGCCTGCGGCATGGCTACGGGTAGTTCGGTAAAAGAGGCTTATCTGAAAGCGCTGGAAGCTGATCCGGTTTCAGCGTTTGGCGGAGTTTTAATTACCAATCAGGAAGTAGATGCCGCCGCGGCTGAAGAATTACATAAACTGTTTTTTGAGGTGCTAATCGCGCCAGGCTTTTCTGCCGATGCGATGGCAATACTTCAGGCCAAGAAAAACCGGATTTTGCTGGTGCGGAAACAACCACTACCCGATACCAAACTAATTAAAACTTTGCTGAATGGTCTAATAGAGCAAGATCGTGATTTAAAGACCGATGCGATGGAAGACTTAAAGGTGGTAACCAAAAAGGCACCTACCGAAGATGAAAAAGAAGCATTATTGTTTGCCAGCAAAATTTGTAAGCACACCAAATCCAATACGATTGTGCTGGCCAAAAAGGGGCAGCTATTTGCCAGTGGTGTAGGACAGACCTCGCGCGTAGATGCATTGCGGCAAGCCATTGCCAAAGCGAAAAGTTTTGGCTTTAGTCTGGAAGGTGCCGTAATGGCCTCCGACGCGTTTTTTCCTTTTCCCGATTGTGTGGAAATCGCCAGTGAAGAGGGTATTAAAGCAGTGATACAGCCGGGAGGTTCCGTACGCGATCAGGATTCAGTGGATTTTTGCGATAACCATCAGATGGCGATGGTATGTACCGGTTTCCGCCATTTCAAACATTAATGCACCAACTCTCCGTTGATGCGGCTTTTCTCTGGTTTACGCTGAATATGAATGGCTGGAGTGGGTATTTTTTTCTTCTTTTCCACAGGAAATCTGATAGCAATACAATACACAACAAAAGCAATCAGCAAAATGAGAAAAGAATATGGGGTAGGAGTTTTTAATATAAACATACTGCCTAATACCGATATGCCAATACTCGTTACCAAAAGTACCAAAGTAGCCTGTGTATGTGTGAGCCCACTATCAATTAAAAAATGGTGAATATGAGTACGATCGGCATAAAAAGGCGATTTACCCTTTAAAGCTCGCTGTGCGAATACCCGTAAGGTATCAAATAAAGGAATACCCAATATCAGAATTACCATAGCGGGAGCATTCTTGAAATGCCAGCTATTGGCTATTTCATTGAATTTAATAAACTGAATAGCCATTACAGCCAGGGTAAAACCCATTACCAGCGACCCACTGTCGCCCATAAATATTTTATTGGTTTTAGAAAAGTTGAAATAAAGGAATCCGGCCAGTGCGCCTACCAGCACCGCACAGAGTAAAGCTGCCTGGAAATAATCGACCTGGAAAAAATAGATACCAAATATGGTGGCGGCAATCATCCCGAGTCCGCCGGCTAAGCCATCAATTCCATCAATCAAATTAAAAGCATTGGTGATTACCACCATTACAAAAGCAGTAGACAGCAGACTTACCAGATAGGGAAGTTCATACAACCCAAAAATTCCAAAAAAGCTACCAATCCGTATGTCTGCTCCAATTATAACAATCAGGCTGGCGAGCACCTGCGCGATAATTTTTTTAAGGGGCGATGCGATAAGAATATCATCTTTCAATCCTATAAAGAACAAAACCACCAAGGCTGGAATAATCAGGTGCAGTTTATGATCAGAATTGGTAAAATCTCCTAATAATGTAAATACCATCATAATGGAAGCGAAAATGGCAGTTCCTCCATGGCTGGGCGTAATGTTGGTATGAGAACTCCGGCTATTGGGCACGTCCATCAGTTTCTTTAGTTTAGCTACGCGTATAATTACGGGTATCATAACCACTGCGATGGTACAGGCAGTAACAAGAGCTAATAAAACCAGAATTAAAGGTGGAAGCGAGTATTGATTTAGCATAGGATAAGAAAAAATAAGCTGTAATTAGCACTTAACTCTAAAGCAGTTAAAAAATCTGGTTTGACGTATTACTTTATTTCGGTTGTTAAATTAACTAGGCTTTGTACAGAATTGGTGCCAACATAGCTATCCAATAATGGTCATGTAAGCAATTTGGAAGGATTGCGATTTTAGAAGTAAAACAGTTCAGAAGAAGTACAAATATAGGGTAAAGGAGCAGATCAGCTTAATTTTTCTCGAGTAGTTGCTCATTTAAAGCAGGTAAGGTAACCTGTGCGGCGAGCCGTTCTTCAAGCAAAGCAGCCCAGGTGTTCAGATATTTAACTACATCTTCGCGGTAATTATGACGCAGGTTTCGTTCTTCAGGAGGTAACCGCATTAGTACCGCTTTGTCGGAAAGCCTTTCCAGATATTTAAAATCGATGATATCCATACCAGTTTCCAGCATAATGCCGATTATCTGATCCATCAGGTAGCCACTGGTGGGACAATAATCCATACTTTGTTCGCTCCAGTCGCCACCCTGTGTGCGCATCGCGTATTCATGAATCTGGG
>JBGTIS010000224.1:0-2602 GCA_041745535.1 Cyclobacteriaceae bacterium
GCCAGTTGTTTTATCTGTTCTATCCGGTTAGGGTTTACCAGCGGGAAAATGGACATATACTTCCGGGTGCATGGTATACAGGCGGTATTGCTCCCCATCATGCACCAGGATGCCACTCGATTTATTGTCTTTCATTATCGGGTTCTGCTCGTATTTTTTCCAATGGATCAGGTCTTCGGAGGTAGCCAGGTTGGTACTCCAAAGGCTCCAGTCTTCCAGGGCCGTACCATGATAGTACGCATAGTAAAGCCTCTTGTGTTTCACAATCTGATTAACCGCTACGCCATATTTGTCGTATGCCTCAGGCCCCATGGCCAGCACCGGATCGTCCTGTACATTGGTCCAAACTTTCAGGTCCTGCGAGGTAGCCAGCCATATGCCCAGGTCGCCCCGTTCATAAAACAGGTACCAGGTACCCCCTTCAATCCATACGGTAGGCGTGCCGTACGGGCCGGGTGTTAAGGGTTCGCCATTCACATACCGGATATCCAGCGAACCCTGATCTTCCCAATGAATGCGATCGGCAGAAGTAAGCCTGTGGGCAATATCGTCGCGCCCTTCGGCAAACATATGGTACGTACCCTCGTGCTTTATCACCATCATGTCTTCCACCCAGCTTTTGTCAAAAATTGGGTTATCCGGATGCCGGGTCCAGGTAAGGCCATCGGGCGAGGTAGCGTAGCCCAAATGCATGGTGGCCGCAGGCCCTTCCCGGTAACCGGTATACCACAGATGATAGCTGTCATCTTCCCGTACAATATAACCCCTTTCCCGAATATGCTGGTCCCAGGTATCAGTGCCGGTTCCGGCAAAAACAGGGTGCTCAGCATAAGAGGTGAAATCGATAAGTGCGTGGTCATAATTTGCGGTGTTGGTTTCTTCCGAACGGGGAGAAGAATCGCACCCCAGGAACAGGAATAGAAAAAGGGTGTTCAGGTAGTTAATTTTCATATTGTTTGGCGAATAATAAATGGGAGATGCGCAAAGAACTTTCTATTTACTAAAAAAACACTTATACCCACTTACGAGTTGTAGCATAAATTAAATAACATTAAATTACTGTTATTCATAATAACAGCAAACTTCGCTGATCATCTTCTTAATTCCTTTATGGGTCAATATCATAAACCTGCCTCCATTATTCCTGATAACGATGAAGCACGCCTGAAAAAACTCTATGGCTATGAAATTCTGGATACGCCTTCTGAGGAAGCTTTTGACAAGATAGCAAAACTGGCAGCACAGATTTTTGATACCCCCAGCGCTTTTGTAAGCTTTGTAGACAAAGACCGGGTGTTTTTCAAAGCCAATATCAGTACCATAGAAGACAATGTGGTACTAAGAAAAGACAGCCTATGTTCGCTGGCTATTCTGGAAGACCAGATCACCGTTTTCAGTGATACCCATCAGGTACCCGATTTACTGGAGAGTCCCCATGTTTCCTGCAAGGGAGGTATTCGTTTTTATGCAGGCGCACCGTTAAAAACCAGTGAAGGCCACCAACTGGGCACCATCTGCGTAGTAGATGCCGTACCCCGGAAAGCTACAGAAAAGCAGTTGCGGATGCTAGAAACGCTTTCTTCTATTGTGATAGATGAACTGGAAAGCAGGCTGGCAGCCAGAAAAGCGATACGTGTACAAACAGACCTGATTCATATGGCCGTACACGACCTGAAAAATCCTGCCCTCAATATTTCAGCATTAACAAATATGATTCTGCGACAAACAGCAGGAAGTGGTGCTGTGGAAGGGCTGGCCGGAAAAATTAAATACTGCGCCGACGATATTGTACAAAGGTTAGAGACATTGCTCAACCTGTCTCAAATTGAAGAAGGCGATTTCCAGTTAAACTTCGAAACGGTTGATTTGGCTGACCTGCTGGGTGAGGTAAAAAACAACTTCGAGCTACTGGCACGGCAAAAAAGGCAAACCATTACCCTGAATTGCCCCGACGGATTACAGCTAAGAATGGATAAAACACGCATCAGGGAAGTGTTTGAAAATTTACTGAGCAACGCCATCAAATACTCTCATCCGGAATCAGCCATATCCATCAAAGCCAAAGAAGTTAGTGATGCGGTAGTGGTAGAATTTCAGGACCAGGGACTGGGACTTAATGATGCTGATATGCGAAAGCTCTTCACCAAATTTGCCCGCCTGAGTGCCGTTCCTACCGCAAAAGAAAGCTCCAATCGGTTAGGACTTTCTATCGTAAAAACACTGGTGGAGCTACACCATGGAAAAGTATGGGCCAGTAGTGAAGGAAAAAACAAAGGCGCTTCCTTTTTCGTCTCCCTTCCTCAATAATCCATTTACAATACTAAGGCCGGAAGCTTTATGAATAATGGGCACGAGGCAGAGCCCTTATCATGTCTTATAAGTTTTCTGGAATAGCTGTTTTAAGGCATATTTTCCAGTAGACAGATGTGGTTACCGTTGGTATGGGTTGTATCATGAAATTATAATGTCATTTTTGTCAAATACTCAATTTTTCAATGCTCAATTTTCAACCATACACTAAACCGTGTTTATGGAATTGAGCATTGAATATTGAGCAATTTTAACAAAGCCGCAGTAGGCTCCATTGGCTTTGGTGATCCGA
>JBGTIS010000225.1:0-2380 GCA_041745535.1 Cyclobacteriaceae bacterium
GAAAAACCCGCGAAAAAAGGCATCCGGATTCAGGTAAAATTTCTGTTACAGGCCGCAGCGGCAGTGGCACTGCTACTCACTGGCTACTGGGCCGGACAAAGTCTGCAACCGGAAAACCAGCAAAGCAGTCAGCAAAGCACCCAACTGGCAGAAATCAGACAGGAAGTAAAAGCCATGCAGGAGATGCTGAGCCGGAATTCTCCCAGCGAGCGCATCAAAGCGGCTGCCTATGCCCAGGACCTGGAGGCCAATGCTGAACTGATCCAAACGCTGATCCGGACCATGCACTTCGATGATAATGTGAATGTACGGATGGCTGCCATCAAGGCTTTGCTGCACTTCCGCGACCAGCCCGACGTACGGCTGGCCCTGATCCATTCTCTAAGCATACAGGAAGATCCGAATGTACAGATACAACTGATTGACGGACTGGTGGATATGGATGAAAAAGAGGCTATTCCGCAAATGCGGGATTTATTGAAGAACGAGCAGTTGCAACAAATGGTACGATTCCGTTTGCAGGAAGGCATTGGCCGGCTGATCTGAGAAAATGAAAATATAACCCTATAATTTAAATAATAACCAACACGAAGTTTATGAAAAGGATAGTAATAATTGGTATCTGGCTGGCCGGTTTGGCCCTGCCAGGTTTCGCGCAGGAATTTACCAAAAGTATTAGCAATGGCCAGCAGGTACAGGTATGGCTGAACCATGGCGATATGGAAATAGAAGGGTATAATGGCAACGAACTTAAAATAACCGCCCTGAACTATGAGCAACCCCCTGAACGGGCCAAAGGACTTAAACCACTGTACAACAGTGCCCAGGATAATACCGGAATTGGTCTTTCGGTTACCGAAGAGGAAGGCGCTCTGCGCATTCAGGAAGCTTCCGGCCGGGGTGGTAAATATGTGATTCGCATTCCGCAGAATGCCCGCCTGAGCGTAGAACAACTCAACTGGAACGGGCAGGACATCGAAGTAAAAAACATGAAAAATGAAATTGAGATCAAGGCCAAGAATGCTGGCATACGCCTGGAAGCAGTAGAAGGGCCTATTATTGCCAACAACACCAGCGGAGAAATCAGCATTGTATACAGCGCCCTGAAACCAGATGCCGCCAACATGATCTCGGTAATTAGCAGCGATGTAGACATTACCCTGCCGGCCAGCAGCAAAGCCAGCTTCCAGCTCAAATCTATTTCAGGTGAAATATATACCGACCTGGACATACAGCTCAAAGAGACCGAAAAAGAGGGGACAAAAATGAGGCATCTCGGTGGTGGACAAACCATTGAAGGTACCACCAACGGTGGAGGAACTGAAGTGAACATCAGCGCCATCAGCAGTAATATTTACCTTAGAAAAGCCCAGTAACCATGAAAACAAATCAACTGATTATTAACCTTGTAACGTTTCTGCTACTGGCGGGTAGCACTGCTATGGCACAGCGCATTGTTGAAAAAACCCTGCCTTACCAGCCCGGCCAGCGGGTATTTTTCGACCTGCCTTTTGGCGATTCTATCCAGATTACGGGCTGGGATAAAAACGAAGTAGCCCTGGTAGCGAAAGTATCCATCAATAACAACCGATTGAATGATGCTTTCACCCTGGCGGTGAAGGAGCATGCCGATGCGCTGACCTTCAAAACCGGATTTGATGAAGAAAAGTTAAAACTGGGAAAGAAAGAAGATTGCCCCAGTAATGGTAATCATTATAGCTATTCAGACAATAACCAATACTACACCTGTGCTGATATTTATTTTGAACTGAAAGTACCCCGTAAGGCGGCTATTGAGCTCAGCTCCATCAGCGCCAATGTGGAGGCGAAAGGGCTGGCAGGGCCTAATCATATCAAAACCATCAGTGGATTTATCGACTTTAGCTGGCCGCAACAGCAGGATGCCGAGCTGAATCTGAAATCCATTACCGGAGAACTATATACCAACCTAACCTTCGATATTCTGAACCGGCAGGACACCCCACCCATGGTAGGCTATACCCTGAAAGGCAGAAATGGAAAAGGCGGCACCCTGGTAGACCTGGAAACCATCAGCAGCGACATTTTCCTGAGAGCACAGTAGAATATTTTCTTTTTTCCTTCTTTTCAGAGTCACTCGCAGAGGACTCGACCCTATCTCAGAGTCACTCGTAGAGGATTCGACCCTTTCTCAGAGTCACTCGTAGAGGACTCTGAGATTTAACGTGTCATCCAACCTTACATAGGGAGATTTGGCAAACCCATTCCTGTTGTGGTCTTCCCTCGTTAAAGTAGACATTGAGAAAAGTACAAAATCTTTAACTTAGTAACTAAATCAGTGTCAATGATGAGCAAGAAAAAACACTACACTAAAGAATTTAAGGAGGAGGCCGTTCGCTTG
>JBGTIS010000226.1:0-5742 GCA_041745535.1 Cyclobacteriaceae bacterium
ATTATATGGACGATATGTTGAATAAGATTATTTGGGGTAACAGAATTTTAGATTACGCCCTGGTAGCCCTGGGTATCCTGGTAACATGGACTGTATTGAAATTAATAAAAAAGCAATTACTTGTTCTCCTGCGGAAAATAACGTCCCGTACTAACACGAACCTTGATGACTTATTAGTTCAGATCGCAGAAAAGTTCGCTGTTCCCTACCTGTACCTGCTCATCAATTATAATATAATATCTTACCTGAACTGGTCGGATAAAATGAAGGGGATTATTGCGGTTGCCTTTATGGTAGTCACCACTTACTATATTATAAGGGCTCTCAATTTCATCATCCATCATTCAGTGGTGATGTTCATGCAAAAGAAAAATGAACCGCCTGAAAGAATAAAGCAGGTGGATGGTATGCTGCTGGTAGTAAAAGCCCTGACATGGAGCATGGGACTTGTCATGCTGGCGGATAACCTGGGGTATAATATTACAACAATTATAGCGGGACTTGGCGTAGGCGGTATTGCCATCGCCCTGGCGGCGCAGAATATATTAGGCGACCTGTTCAGTTATCTTGTGATATTTTTTGATAAGCCTTTCGAGATCGGCGATTTTATCACGACGGGAGAAAACAGCGGGGTAGTGGAAAAAATCGGTATTAAAACAACTCATGTAAGAAGCCTTGACGGTCAGCAATTGATAATGCCCAATTCAGAAATGGCGAAATCAGTCATTCAAAATTTCAAACGGTTGGAACGCAGACGAATAGTGTTCAGCATTGGCGTGGTTTATTATACCCCTGTCCATCAGCTGCGCAAAATTCCGGGTATGATAAAAGATATCGTAATGGTGCAGGAAAATGCTACCTATGACCGGGTACATCTTAAATCCTTCGGCGATTTTAGCATTAATTACGAGATCGTCTATTATGTTGAATCAGCGGATTACTTAATGTACATGAATACACACCATAATATTTGTATGGATATTTTTGAACATTTTGAAGAAAAAGGAATTGAATTCGCGTTTCCTACTCAAACAATTTTTATTAATAAACCGGCTGAGGTTGAGGAGAATAAAAAGAATCATTACAATGTGGTCAGTAACTCTGCCTCATAAAACAGATAAACTATCGGCCTTTATACTTAGAATGCAGCTTGGCATGTAAGAATTGAATACTTTTTTTTTACAAGATTAAAATCCAATTAAAATTCATGGCTTTCTTGTATAATGCCCGGTTAGCCAAAAGCAATTGATTAACTTTGCAACGCTCTTTACATATAATTTTCTTAACTATTAAAATTACCGACTTTGCAACCACTGCAATCCATTACCATTATTGGAGGTGGAAGTTGGGCCACAGCACTTGTTAAGATCTTTTCCGAAAGCGGTATTATTGTCACCTGGTGCCTTCGATCCCAGGATCATGTAAATTTTTTGCTGGCAAACGGCAGAAACCCTAATTACCTGAGTTTTTTACAACTCAATATGCAATTCATCAGGCCAACCAATTTATTGGAGGAGGCCCTTGCTTGTTCGGAGGATATTTTATTTGTTGTGCCTTCCGCCTACCTGGAATCAACTATTTCCGGTTTCGATGAAAATATACTTCAGGATAAACGACTGTATGTTTCAATGAAAGGTTTAGTATCTGATGAATTTATGCTTCCCTCTGTTTTTATTGCACGGCAATTTAACATGGAAGTAAAAGACATCACCGTCCTCGCTGGTCCCTGTCATGCCGAAGAAATTGCGATGGACAAGAAAACATTTTTGACGGTTTCAGGGGAAAACGATTGTATCGTAAAAAGAATGGTGCAAGCCGTGAAATCGCACTATATACATGTTATTACAAATAGCGATCCGCTGGGGGTGGAATATGCCGCGATTATG
The DNA here is from genome assembly GCA_041745535.1 of Cyclobacteriaceae bacterium. Lineage (GTDB taxonomy): Bacteria > Bacteroidota > Bacteroidia > Cytophagales > Cyclobacteriaceae > JBGTIS01. The sequence goes on from JBGTIS010000226.1 coordinate 1,887, forward strand.
AAAAACGTTATTGGAATTGCCAGTGGCATCGTAAAAGGACTAAACTACGGTGATAATTTTTTGGCCGTTGTAGTCAGCAATGCCATGAGAGAAATAAGAGATTTTTTGAAGGCAGTAGATAACGAAAAAAGAGATCTGAATGACTCCGTCTATTTTGGCGATCTGCTGGTAACAGCCTATTCGGAATTCAGCCGCAACAGAAGCTTTGGATCCATGATCGGCCGTGGTTATTCCGTCCCTATTGCAGAAAGCCGTATGAATATGATCGCTGAAGGATTCCCGGCCGTAAAGGGAATGCACCAGGCTGCATCGCACCTGGGTATTAATATGCCTGTTTTATCGACCGTGTACCGGGTATTGTACCAGCACGGATCACCCTTTGCAGAATTTAAATTATTAGAAAAACATTTAAAATAAAACTATGCTTTTACTCGCAACAGATCTGGATGGCACTTTCCTGGCTGGAAAAAGTGCATATAAACAACAACTTTACCGGCTGATGCGGGACAGACAGGACGTACTGCTTGTTTTTGTAACAGGCCGTGGTCTAGAAACCGTTATTCCTTTGCTGAACGACCCTGTCATACCCAACCCTCATTATATCATCTGCGATGTGGGGGCTACTATTGTTAATGGTTTGACATTGGAACCCATTCAGCCCTTACAGGCGACTATTGAAGAAAAATGGCCGGGCCACCTGGATATCTATAATAAATTAAAGAGCGTAAATGGCCTTCAATGGCAGGAAGTTCCTCAAATGCGCAGGTGTTCTTTTTTCTATAATGAAGATACCGATCTGGAAGAAGTAAAAAGCATCAGCCAGGCATTGGGTTGTGATATGCTTTTATCGGCTGAAAAATATGTTGACATTTTACCACCGGGTGTTAATAAGGGTTCCTCCCTGCAGCAACTGGTGAAATTATTGAAACTGCCTGCGAAACAAATACTGGTAGCAGGAGATACTTTAAATGATCTGTCGTTATATAATACTGGCTACAAGGGTGTGGTAGTAGGTGAAGCGGAAGAAAAGCTGACGGAAGCAACAAAAGATATGCTGCATGTTTACCAGGCAGACAAAACCGGTTGTGGCGGCATCCTGGAATCGTTGGAACATTTTCATGAATTCAGGAATTATTTCCCAAACGAAGAAATTGAGAAAATAGAAAGTACCGGCAGCGATAATCAATTGCTGATGGTTTATCACCGGTTGCCGTACGATGTAAAACAAATGAATGGCAGAAAGGAACGAATACCGCCTCAAAGCCCAAACGGAATTATTCCATCTTTGCTGGGATTCTTCAGCGGCGGACGTACCGGTACATGGGTAGCATGGGAAGAAACCGAAAAGAAAATGGAAAATTTGCGAAATGTATATGTGGATGAAAAGAAATATCCTAACCTGCTGGTATCCCGTATCGGGCTAAACAAAAAAGATGTTGATCTATTTTACAAAGTATTTTCTAAAGAAGCTTTCTGGCCAACTATTTTTTCTTTTATTGATAAAGCCACTTTTAATCATGCGCATTGGGACCACTTTGTTAAAGTAAACCGGTTGTTTGCCGAAAAAGTGGCCGCCGAAGCGGACTATGAAGCTATTGTTTGGATACACGATTATAATTTGTGGATGGTGCCAGGGGTACTCAGGCAATTGAGGCCGGACCTTAAGATCGCTTTTTTCCATCATACCAGTTTTCCACCTGCCGATATATTCAATATCATTCCGTGGCGGGGTGAAATTATTGGCAGTCTTTTACAATGCGATTACATTGGTTTTCATATACCCCGCTATGTAGAGAATTTTATAGATGTGGTAAAAAGCCAGTTGCCGGTTAAAGTAACAGAAGAAATAAATTGTACGGAACGGTTTTTGACCTATAGCTGTCCCCTGGGTGTTGAAAAAATGACGCGAAGCATAATTGCCGGTGAGCGGAAAATAAAACTGGGCGCACATCCGGTAGGAGTAAACGTAGATTATATTAAAGAATTATCCGGCCTGCCCGGCACCAAAGAGTCAATTACAGATATTCGAAAGAGCATTGGTGAAAAAAAGATTATCCTCAGTGTTGAAAGACTTGATTATGTAAAAGGCCCGCTGGAGAAAATACATGCCTTCGGGGAATTTTTAGAACAATATCCTGAATTTCATGGCAAGGTAGAATTGATCAACATTTGCACCCCTCCGGCGAAAGGAATGAAAATTTATGAAAAGGTACAACAGGAACTGGAACAGGCTATCGGAAAAATAAATGGAAAATATTCTAAGTTCGACTGGACACCGATCCATTTTTTCTTCCGTTCTTTTTCTTTTGAAGAACTGATTGCCTATTATAGTGTAGCTGATATTGCATGGATTACTCCTCTCAGAGACGGGTTAAATCTTGTAGCAAAGGAATATGTGGCCACACAGGGATTAAGAAAAGATGACAGCGGGGTACTGTTGTTATCAGAATTTGCCGGGGCCTCTGTGGAGTTAAAGTATGCTTTACTCACTAATCCGTACGATCGCAAATCATTGAAAGAGGGACTGCTTCATGCTTTAACCATGGATATTGCGGACCGGCGTATGCGGATGAGACGATTGTTTGACTCGGTTAATTATTACAATATTAATTTCTGGGGCGAAGAATTCCTGTCAGAGATTGAAAACATTCGCGAAGAAAATGAAACAGAAATTTACTCGCCAGTATTTAAATCGAGTTTATAAAATTTGTGTTAACCAGTAGTTAACCAGTTTAACCAATTATCCATTTAATGCTACCTGCAATTGGCCAGATGGTATATCGCAAAATGGACTGGTGCATATTTATTTTAGCCGGTGTTATTTAAAAACATAAAATATGAGAGAAAATTCGTTTAACCTATTTGTGTAAATGATGGTACAGCCCGTTGTACCATCTAAATTTTGGTATCATGAAAAGTATATTTTTTATTCTTATTGGGGTCCTGCTTTATTTAAATGCATCTGCACAGTCTGAAGACGAATATCAGCCTGATCAAACGATCGTACCCGGTTTAAATAATAATTCAAACAGTATTTATGGCAAATTGACCGATAAAAAAACAGGTAAGGCCATTGAAGCTGCGTCGGTGCAGATATACCCTGCGTTGAAAGGGAAAGGCGATAGTCTTTTAAATGGCATGTTGAGCAGGCAAAACGGTGAATTTCGGTTTAATAAACTTCCGCGGGATAGCAGTTTCCGATTGGTTATTTCCGCATTAGGGCACGAAACATTGGAACAAATAATTACAATAAATAATAAGGAGCATGGCGGGCAACCCTTTTTTCAAAAAGATCTTGGCAATATCGGTTTACAAACTTATATCAAACAATTGGGTGAAGTGATCGTCAGTTCCAGCCGCCCGGCTCTTGAAATGGGGATCGATCGAAAAATTTTTAACGTGAGTAATAGCCTCCTCGCAACGGGGGGAACCGCTGTTGATATTATGAAAAATATTCCGTCGGTGTCGGTGGATCTTGAAGGCAATGTTGAACTACGAAACAATACGCCGCAGATATTTATAGATGGTCGTCCCACCATTTTGACACTTGACCAGATTCCGGCGGACCATATTGATAAAATAGAACTGATCACCAACCCTTCGGCGAAATTTGACGCTGCCAGTTCGGGTGGCATCATCAATATCGTGTTAAAGAAAAATAAACGTGTTGGATTAAACGGGGTGGCTACGTTAAGCGGCGGTACCCCGAAAGTTTTCAGCGGAAATTTAAATTTGAATTTGCGCCAGGGTAAGGTCAATTTTTTTGTTAGCGCCGGGCATAATCAATCGGGTGGAAATGCAAAAGGGAAAACGGAACGTCAGAATAAAGCGGATGGGTTGATCACCGATTATTTTA
>JBGTIS010000227.1:0-20542 GCA_041745535.1 Cyclobacteriaceae bacterium
GATAAAAAATTTCGGGTACAGACATGGTCTGCAACCGATGATAATACCATTTTATATCCATTACTGGTTTTTGTTAAGAACTTCCCTATAAATATGCAGTATCTTTTCCCTGATCACCGCTGCGGTATAGTTTGATACTGCTTTGGCATGATTCCTTAATGCTATTTCTTTATATAAACTTTCTTCCGTTACCAGTTTCATCAAAGGCTCTTCAAAAATTTCGGGGTCTTTGCTTTCCGTTAAAAATCCATTCACACCATGTTCTACCACATCTCCTATTCCGGCATTGTAGCGGGATATAACAGGCATACCGTACAACATTGCCTCAAGAATGGCTACGGGCAGCCCTTCGCCATAATAAGTAGGGAAAAGCAAAATATGTGAATTCAAAAGCGTTTCTTTCTTTTGCTCGTTGCGTACATAGCCTAAAAATTTAATGCCTGGGATATTATTTTGCGCTACATAGTCCTTTACAGCCGGAAGTTCTTCCCCATCTCCGGCAATTATCAATTCCATCGGATAATGAGGTAGTTTTTGTGAAACTTTATGAAAGGCATCAATGGCAATATAAACCCCTTTGTTTTTTACAATTCTGGAAAAGAAAAGTATGCTAACGCGTTTCTTTTTTGAAGCTATTTTCTTTTCCAGATCAAGTTCGTTCAAATAACTATCGTCAGCTACGGTTGTTTCAATCCAAAATCTGGTTTTTTCCGGATTTACGCCGAGGCCAATAAGCTTTTGCTTAAAAACCTGGCTTAACACAATAAAGTTATGGCATCGCTGATAGGTTTTTGAAAAAGCAAATTTAAGAAAGCCCGATTGCTTTAATTTTTCCTCAAACGCATTGTCCCAGCCATGAAAAAATACCAGAACTTTTTTGCCCAACAATAAGGTTAAGAAAATGAACATTCCATCGCGCAGGAATGAATTTCTGTTGAATGAAGGATTGACGTGAACCAGTTGAATATTATCTCTTTTTATCAATTTATAGAATAGCACATAGTTTTTTATTAATCTGAACGCTGTGTCAAATGCGGATTCTTTTTCAAACGAAGTAATGGGTAAGTGTTGTACATGCGTAGTGTCGTCCAGTTTCAGGGTATTAAAAAACCCGCTCACACCACCCATATCATTGGGGTCAGGCGACAAAAGAAGGATTTTTTTTTGGTAATTAGCATTCATACATCATTAGTTTGGCAATACTTCAATCAGATTAATCTGTTTTATAGCTGCTGAAAAACTCATTGAGACCTTCAGAAATAGCTTTCCAGGTAAATCGCCGTTCTACAATTTCTCTTCCTTCTTTTCCCCATAAGGATAGTTTTCGCCGATTTTCCATAGCATACTTAATGCCTTCCGCAATATTGGCCGGATCGTTATCTTTTACGAAAACCGCGCAATTGGCCGATTCGGTAATATTTCGGAAAACCCGAAGTTCGCTGCACAACACTACTTTCTCCATCGCCATATATTCCAGAATTTTTAAAGGCACATTGCCTTCCCAGTATTCCAGCAATGGATACGCCAACATACAAAGGTCAGCCTGCTGAATTAATCCAGGAATGGTTTCGTAGGGTTGCAAACCTAAAAAACTTACCTGATCGGTCACTTTTAGGCTCTTGGCCGAATCCTGTAAAGTATCCAGATATTTTCCCGCACCAATAATGGTAAAAGTTACCGGTAAGTTATGCTCTTTTAAAAGCGCTATGGCTTCAATAATTTCTACCAAACCTCTGTTAGGGGTAAGGCCACCATGAAAAAATACAGAAAAAACTGGTTTATCAGGCCCAGGCACTTCCGCAACTGTGGTAGATTGAAATAATTCCGTGTCAACTCCCGAAGGCCAGATGTGGTAATCAGGATGTAATTTAACCTTTACATCGTTCTGGAGCTGCCGGTGTAAGCCTTCCGAAATATAGGAAACACCATCCTGATATTTTCTATTATACCAAACAGCTGCTTTGGTAAAAAATAGCAAAAATTTATTGCTGAAAGAATTCGCTGTATTGGTTGTTTCATTATGAATAGCCGTCCGGTGGTCTAAAATCACAATAGGTTTTTTCTTTCTAAAAATGTAGATCACAGAAAAAAAGAAGGACCACACATCTAAAATTACCAGGTCGGCTTTCACTTTTTTATTAATTTTTACGAATTCAATAAACGAATTTATTAAATAGGTAAGCCGCTTAATATAAGGCAGATTAAAAGTTTTTATATAGGTAATTTGGCTACAGAAGCCTCTTTTCACTTTATCGTAAGGAAAAAGATAATGGATATCATGATCGTTTTTCAGGTGTTTGTAAGTTTCGCGCCAGGTAGTAATGTGGGTGCCATTATCTACTTCTACTTTGTATATCCAAATAATTTTCATGCGATAATTTAACTTAACCAATATTTTTTATTGGGCAGGTAGTCGCCAAAAGTATAAATATCCAGATCAAATACCTGCAGGATTTTCATGAGGTGTTTTTCCTGTTCAACATCAACTTTTTTCCTCCATTTCTCGATCAGCCACTTTTTGTTATTTTCATAGTTAGCCGAATCGCTTAAGAATGAAGTAGTTTCCTGGTTGGATTTTGATACCGAATTAGAAGGTACAGCAATGCCCTGTAGCATTCGTTCTTTATCTTCCAGTTCCAGATAATCAGCCAGTTTACTGATAATTGGGGCAGGATGCAGGGTAAGCTGCTCGTAGGTAATGATGAGCAAATCTTTGGGCGGATTTCTCAGGGGCGGGGCATTTTGAAAACACCAGTCCAGCACCATTTTTTCCATTTCACTACCTTTCGCGATGATTTCTTTCGCGAATTCAAGCTGTTTGGCTGTAAAGTTCTTACTGTATGCTGACGTTACAAAAGAGGTAAGTCGGGGATAAACCTCGCGCGATAAAGAAACCGGAATGGGGTGGCGAATTGAAAAGATTATTTTTCCATTAAAAGTATCTCTGAACCATTCTAACCGGTCTTCGCCGGCAAACAGTATTTTAAAAATTATGCGATTGGTAATAAACCGGTGGTGCTTTTGCTGCGGTAAAATATCCGCGAATGATACCTGCTTGCTTCCCTTCACAAAAAGGTTGATATAAGCCTTAATTTTATCGAGTGAGGCTTCGCTTTGTAGGGTATCCCAATCGTGGATACCTAGTACTTCTCTGATTTTCTCCTTTCTGATGTTAAAAGGCTCATTACACTGTTTGATGCCTTTCTGAGAAAGAATAAGTTCCATCACCCAGGTTGAACCGCTCCGGGGTGTTGAAAAATAGAATATATTGGGTTTTTCCCCTTGTTTATGGTGGCTGGAAATATATCGGATAATCTCTTTCACTATTGCTCTGAGTATTGGTAAGAAGGTAATGGGCTAAAATATGGTAACAATAGTTTTATATTAGATAAAGAGTAGTTTTTTATAGCAAACTGATAACTTCGTTCAGCTATTTGTTGTCTCTCTTCCGGTTGGTTTATTAAAAATGATACATCCTGAATTAATTGTTCAAGGTTTCCGGAAGCCCCTCCCAAATTGTTATTTTTCAACACAAAATCGGGATCAATCAGTAAACTTACAACGGCCACTTTTCTTAACCATGCCTGAATAAAAGTATTGGGGAAACCTTCGGCTTTACTCGTATTCACGAATATATGGGAAGCAGCCAGTATTTCGTTTACCTTTTCCAGGGGTAACTCACCCAGGTAAGAAAGATTTTTGATTTGATTAACTTCCTGTTGCAGTTTCCCTTCCCATTCACTGTTTTGAATAGCACCGATCATCGTAAATTCAACATTAGCATGTTCCTGAAAAGCCTTCGCTAACTGGAGAAATATGTGAGGTTGTTTGCTGGCTTTAATGCTGGCTACCCAAACAATTTTGATGGGCTTATTTTCTTTTTTTATAAGCTTCGCTTCCGGATGAAAATTGGGAATAATAGCCGTACAGGGCACTCCATAATTTTTCTGTAATAATTGATTCTGATACGCTGCCTGCCCAATGATAACATCCGCTCGTTTTACGCCATATTCAAAAATTTTCCTATCGATATACCGTAAAAAAGATCTTTTGTTTTTAACGCGATACTGGCTTACATCCTGTACATGCGCAATATGCCATATTAATTTACAGTCGTGCTTTTGACAGTACCGGGCGGCCATGCCTACATAAGGCACATCTACCCTGGTATAAATAATATCAGGTTGTATAACTTCCAAAAACTTCATAACCTGCGCATAGTCCACACATCGCATGAATTTGGTCAGGAATTGATCCTGGTTTATCTGGTAAATTTTTATGCCATCGTCATCGGTAAGGCTGGTACTTCTACAGATATAATATATGTCATAAATTCCTTCTTTCCTCAGCGCATCCATGATATACCGAACCTGGATTTCAGCGCCACCCAATATTCCACTCCAATGTGCCGGTAATATAAAGCAAACCTTCATTGACTATTTTATAGTTTTATCAAACTTTGACAGAATTAAGCTGATGCGTAACACGCTCAGCCGGATACAGCGATTTAATTTCTTTGCGCAGAAAAATTTTCAGGATGGCTTTTTCAAAACCATTTAATTCGTCCTGCCAACGGTTTAACGAGCCCTGATAAATTCCTTTTGTAGTAGTCGCATCCTGATAGGATGAATCTTTGGCAGGAGGATTCAACATTTCATCTTTGAAATCAATATCCACAAACTCGCATATTCTTTTTATCACAGCTTCGGGCTGGGTGGTTAGATCCTCATATCTGAACAGTACATAGGCTGGATTAGAAGCATTTTTTTCATGAAACTTAAACGCGATTTTATAAGAAATAAACGTGCCCATTAATATTTTGCAGGTGGCGATAAACTTTTTCAAATTACCCTCTTGCCAGCCCCGGTGCTTTTTTTTCTGAGACGCGTAAATTGCCAGCGGATTGCGCGTAAGGTGCAAAACTTTACAGTTGGGGTACCAATCAAACAGTATTTGTGATTGGGTAACGTGTACCGGAAATTTAGCGCCTGCTTTCTGCTTTCCATGGGCAGCGGCATCGAATATGAGCACCGATTCCAAAATTGCCTGGTGCGACCTGTCGGATTGCTCAATTAAAGTGTAAAGTTCTTCTTTGGTACCTTTCATCCAGTTCCAGTAAGTACCAAAAAATTTAGTGGCAAAGCAGTAATCCACCAGTTTTTGAAGTTTTGCTTCCGAATCTATTTTCCCAATTTCATCATCAATAATAGAAGCGGCATCTTTTCGAATCCATTTCGGATTAATATAGTGGATTTCGTTGCTGATGTGAATATCAGAATTGGAAGAAATGATATTTTGATACACCTTAGATCCGGTTCGGGGCATTCCTACAATAAAAATATATGGATCGACCAATTTTTTCATTTACTATGACATTCAAAACTGAGTAAAAATTTCTTTTTCATGGGCAACACTAAATTCTAATTATGCTTTGATTTTATTCCAGTGTTCCAGATTAATTCCTGTTAAATTCTGCAACTTTAAGTTCTCTTCTTTATACACCTCATTGGTAAGCCATTTCTTTGTCTCCGGATTCATTTCAGGATATTCAATCATATTCATTTTTTCGATACTATAGGCGAGATTTTTCAACCCCAAACGCTTCACTACTTTCGATGAATAAAACAAAGCCCTGCTTTTGCCCAGATTAGGCTTTGAACTGGCTGAATTTATTTTCGCGTTTTGAATGGATGACTGATAAGAAGGATCTATCTCTAAAAAATTGTATATTTTCTTCAGAAAGGCATCCGGATCGTTTTTAATATCCTCGTATAATAAAAACAGAAACTGATCAGGTTTACAATATTTCAAATACCTGTTAATATTTTTAAAATAGTACCCTTCTTCAATAAATTCAGGTTTCTGGTTTATTTTTTCTTCAAAAGACAAATATTTATTGGCCTTATATTTTGATTTGGCATTCCAAAACCTGGAATATACCCTATCTACAGGGTTTCTGAGCGAAATAATAAACTTCAGGTTACTACCTAAATCATGGTGTATGCGTTCAGGAACTTTTTCAATATGCAGATAGTCTGGAGTAGCCTCTCCTATTGCTTTTTCATTTTTTACTCCTTTAAAGAAGTTTTCATAATATTCTATACCCTTGTCGTAATTATTATTAAAAAAATGCAGCTCCTTTTCAGCAGGCATAAATATATCTGGATGATCCTTAATATTTTTCTGAATCCATGTGGTTCCAGCCCTTGGAGCCCCTATTATTAGAAAATTAGGTAACATATTTTAATATTTAGCAATTATTTTCGTCTGATGATTAGATTAGTATGATTTAACTACCGCTCCTTTTACCCAATCATCTTTCTCTTCTTTTTCTGACAGGTCCTTTTTGTAAGGCAATTTTAAGTTAGGATACAATAAGGTAGCAATAATAAAAGCGTGGGACAGCAAGAAAACAAGGTTGTGATAGGGCGCATATAGCAGCATAAAAATCACAATTGTTTTCCTGATAATATGGTGTTCCTGTCGCATTTCAGTATGATTGGTTTTTCTGAAATACAAGGCCATCAGAAACAGAAAATAGAGGCCCATACCTAAAAAACCGGTTTCTGATAACAACATAGAAATTACAGAACGTTCAATATTATATCCCGGATATTTTAAGGCAAGGTATCCTTCCGCACCGCCTACTCTGCTTTCAGATACAGATCCTGGCCCTCTGCCCAATAGTAAGTGAAATGGATCATCTTTTATTAAGTCATATGCAAATTCTATAGCTGACCCCCTTCTTAATTCTCCCCCTTTTGAAAATTTACTATCATCTGAATCGTTGCCAAATAAGTAGTTGCCAATGTACTCAGGGTCGGTAAGGTAAGCATAGGAACCTGCTTTTCGTACACTCCCTACGTTCTCTACGATAATGGCATTAAATATAAATATTCCCCCAAACAGCAGCACCACCACATAAGCAATCACTTTAAATTGGCGCCAAAAAGCTTTTATTCCTACCTGATATACTAAAATGCACAATACCAGAATAATGAACAGCAAACCTGCTTTATTATTAGCAATCGCAATGGACCCTACCAGGATTAGTAGCGTGGTGCTGGGTGATAACTTGATGAGTTTCTTCCCTTTGAACCAATAAGCCATTACAATGATAATACAGATAACCTGGTAGAATAAATATTCGCCATCTACAGTAAATCCACCTGTGATCATGTCGCCTGAATTGATCCTTAAAAGAGTAACAAATACCACGCGCTGAAACACGGCAAACGCGGCCAGAAAAAGCCCTGTTTTTATAATAAATGTGTAAATATCATCTAAAGTGTATTTTTCATATACACTTTTCATTATTATGATGGCCGTAATTATATAGATAAATCCCCTTTGAGCGAAAATAAGAGAAACAAGAGGAGTTTTGTTGTAAAACATAGATAATACAGAAGCAATCAGGAAGAAAAAAAAGATCCAAAGTACCCTGGGAGGGAACCTTAACCTGGTTTTTCGATAAAAGAATATGGATAATATGGCACACCCTATAAAAAATAGCTGCGGTATCCATCGGATTATGGTAGGCAGATCGACAAAATAACGGTCAATATAACCAATAGGTAAAAAAACAGCTATGAACGCCATCCAGAATACCAATGTTTTCTGCTTCATGGTGATGGGTAGCAGAATTACCACAGCCAGCACCGCGATGATGATTAATAAAGAACTCATACCGTTAGCTTTTTAAATCATGTTAAACTTTAATGCTATCCTCCCACCAATACTTTGGCTATTGATTCTATGGTGCTTAAATCAGTAACACTTTTTTTGTGCTTCCTGATCGCTATAGCTTCCTGATAGCAATCGATATATTGTTGGGCTATATTTTCCCAGTCATATTTTTCGGCTTCTTCTAATCCATTTTCAATAAGCGCGTTTTTTAGAAATTCATTTCCCAGTACTTCCAGAATATGGTCTGCCAGGGCTTTGGTGTTTCTTACCGGTGAAACCAATCCGTTAAACTTATGGCGAACCAAATCGATGCACCCGGGAGCATTGGTTACCACCGCTGGTAATCCAGCAGCCATTGCCTCTATATTTACCAGCCCAAAACTTTCAATTAAAGTAGGAAAAGCAAAAACATCCGCAGCCTTATAAAGGCCAATCAGGTCGCCAGAAGGAAACATTAACTTGGTATCACCATCTCGTTTTTTAATCCCGATTACCGGCAAAAATTTCAGGTACTGTGCTACACCCAAAGTATGCGCTAAGCTTCCGATTTCTTCGGCGCCTTGCCCCACAATTACCCACAATATATCCGTTCTGGTTTGAGTAATGTGCCGTATAATTTCCGGAATATATTTATACCCCTTTTTCGGATGATTACGCCCTACAGTAATAATTATTTTTTTATCAGCAGGTAAATTTAGCGAATGTTTCAACGCTTTTTCATCCGAAGGAAAATCCTTAATATAGTTGAAATTTATACCATTCGGAATACTTCTTATTACATGCTCGGGTATGCCCAATGATTTGTAATCGTTTTTAATCGTGTGGCTGATGGCAGTTACCAGATGACAGCTTAACAGCGCTTTTCTCAAACGCTTTTCGTAATCCGGATTCAAACGCCAGCCATAATTAATTTCAGGAAGTTTCTGTATATCAATGCCATGACAGGTACCGACCACAGGCACACCCATTTTTTTTAAAAAAGGTAAGGCATACATTACCAATGGGCCCATCTGACTAACATGCCATACATCAAATTTATATTTCCACTGGTAATACTGAATTTGGATACCAAGTAACCAGGCGGCATCAATTCCCAGCTTTTGCAATCGACGAATTACTGATATGGTTCGTGCCATAACCGGCAGCAACGTATATGGCAGATTATTTTTTAGCTGTAGAAAAGCCACTCTGTTGCGTGTTGCCCGGGTTAACAAAAAAACCTTATGTCCCGCTTTATGTTGCTGCGCCGCAAGGTTATGTACTACCACCTGTGTGCCTCCTACATATGGGAAAAAATTAGCTGGCAAATGTGCTATTCTCATAAATTGTTAATTAACAGGCAATCATTTAATATTAAATGGTAGCCTTTTTTTCTTTGGATTGATTTACAAACTTCTTATATATTACCAAATCGGAGGTGAGTTTGTTGGTTAGTGCGCCAAATAATTGTGCTAACGATAAAGTAACGGCATTCATTCCAAGTAAAGCCGCTATGCCCAAATACAAATAAGACAAGCTTTTTGATACATTCAGCCTTTTTAATTGATTCATGGTTACAGTTAGCGGAAAAATTACCAGACTTGGAAATATCACTACGGCCATAGCTAGCTGAATGTATAAATTTGGAAGTGCTTCCAGGTATTCAGACTTGGCATACAATAAAATAAAAGGTTTAGCCAGAAAGAAAACTGTCGCAAAAAACAAGATGGCAATTACCACATTTACCCTGAAAAAGCGCTTAATCAACTGATTCAACTTGCCGTACTTACCATGCGCATATAAAGAATGTACCTCGGGTGTTACAGCTGTTTGTATGTTCTTTTGGAGTTGATCTAATGGCTTTAGTATTTTTTGTGCCAGTCCGTAAAGGGCCACCTGCGTTGGCGTTGAAAGAATTCCCAACAAAAAAGGGCCACCTGTTTCAGCGAGCTTTAAGTAACCTGCCAAATTCGACTGATAAAACATGCTTCTTACTTCCTTCTTGTAAGGGCTTAAGCTTTCAATATCGCTGCGAATGCGCTTAAAAGAAGGTTTTAATGTTTTAATTATTTTAAAAGCACTAATCAGCGGCAATATCCGGCTCATCAGGGTACTGATGGCGGTAGAAATAATGACTAACTCCATACTCAAGGTACCTAATGTATACCAGGCTATTACAATAATGAGCATATCCAATATGGCCGATGTTACCTGAGGGATGACAATATTTGAAAATTGGTCGTTTACCCTGAGAATTGATGTGTAAAAGCCAAAAAAAGTTGAAACAAAAGCAGTAACAGAGTAGATTTTGATCAGGTTTGTTAATTCCGGATCTTCATAAAAGGTATTCGCCACCCAATCGGCAGAAAAGAAAAGACCAAAACCAACTAAAAGCCCCAGCATTAAGCAGGCGGCAAAACAAATCCAGATAATTCCCAGTAATTCCCTTTTTTTATTTTCCTTTCTGAAAATAGGGTAATAGCGGAAAAGAATATCCTGTACTCTAATTTCCAGGAATGTGATAATGAAATTAAAAAGTGTGATAATAATTAACACTTTTCCGTAATTAACTACGCTCAGGTTTTTAGTTAAAAAGCTTACCCGAACTAACGATATTACCATAGCTGCCATAGTTCCGGCAAAACTGATGGACATATTTTTAAAAATCCTTCGATACAGATTTGATTGAAGTAAGCGGTCTTTAAGCTTTAATAAAAATTTCATGTACTCTTCTAAATAGAGTTAAAGATGATCAAAGAGAGAGCAATATTATAACCAAGTTTTAAAAATTAAAAAAACAGCATGAACTACTACATATAACCCAATTGTAATAAAAGATCTTTTGTAGTATTTTGTAATATCGCTTTTTGAGATTCTGGTAATTTCTTCCATTTGCCATTCATATCCTTTAAGGATGATGGCAATAAATTCTCAAACTCATCCGATCGTTTCAATTCGCAAAAATCAACAATATTATTCATTGTATTTTTAACATCAGTAATAAAATTTTCGTATTTTATTTCAATATATCTGTCGCCAAACAAATGTCGGTGGTTTAATATCTCTTCTACATCCCGCTGCCATTGTAAAGCGCACAATTCAATAGGATCATTCCCCATTTCTTTCCACTTTGGAGGTTTATAACCTAACCACCAGATATAAATATTATTCCACCAGAAGATATTCTGTAAAGAATTGGCTACAGCTCTTCCATCTCTGATGATATGAATGTAATACGCATCCGGAAACATTTTATGAATCATTCTGATTCTCTGATTGTTAGCCGTTTGCTTACTGATAAAACGTTTTTTTCCTGTGTATTTTAAATGAAACCTGATCTGGCTTTTCAATCGGTATTCCATTTCAGCAGTCAGATCCTCTTCTGTAGTTTTAATATCATCTCTGAACTTACAGTAGGAATGATAAATATTTTCAGCCTCCATAGGTTTTAGCACATAAGGCGACTTCGAATGCATCATTTTAAATTTAAGCTGCTTTCCTAAGCCAGGCACTTCCAGCAACCTGTGCCCCATTGCCAAAAGAGGAAATTCCGGGAGTTTGTTCGTATAATTCGAAAACCAGCAAAGTTCAGGATGTGTGGCAATCAGGTTATAGAAAATTGTGGTGCCTGACCTGCCTGAACCTACAATGAAAATTGGTTTTTTGATTTCCATAAACTTCCTGACTTTTTTTATCCTAATTACACTTTATTTCTGAAATACTACTGTACAATATTGAGGTGCTTTATATGATGTACTTTATTTACAAACTTTAGTAATAAAATATAATTTCTAACAAAAATATTGATTTTTATATTAATAAAAAAATAATAATTATAATTATTTTAATGAAATGTTCAAATGGCTTGATATAAAAGTGTCGCGTACTATTTAATACTGAAATAAAAGCAGCAAAAACCCTTATAAAGTGCTTGGGCAATCATTTCTTAAAGAATTTGACTATTCACCGGCATTTTTTGTTCGGTTTTAGTAGTTATCAAGAATGGATAACAATTACCTTTGCGGGTATAATTTATAGATTGGCTTTACCACAAATAATTTAAAAAAATACAATTAGTTATCCCTTTCCCATAAAATCCGTACATGCCCTAAAAGTGTAAGTATTAAAACTTTTTATTTAAGCTGATAACGTTTAAGACTCAAAGGATTAATAGATGAAAATTGATATAAATAAAAGAGAGAAATTCGAAAACAGACATAATTCACCCGATGAGTTTCAGGTGAAAACCATGCTTGAAAAAATCGGGGCAGATACCATTGATACCCTTATCGATCAAACTATTCCCCGGTCTATCAGACTTCAGCACGAACTGAATTTGCCTGAAGGAAAATCAGAGTTCAGATTTTTACAGGATTTTAAACACCTGCTTCAAAAGAATAAATTATTCAAATCTTATATTGGCTTGGGCTACTATAACTGTATTGTACCAGCCGTTATTCAAAGAAATATTCTGGAAAATCCGGGATGGTATACAGCCTATACGCCTTATCAGGCTGAAATTGCTCAGGGAAGGTTGGAGGCATTAATTAATTTTCAAACCCTGGTTACCGATTTAACCGGAATGGAAATCGCCAATGCCTCTTTGCTTGACGAAGGTACCGCGGCCGCGGAGGCCATGTCCATGCTATCCGGACTAAGAAAAGGGTCTAAAAGAAACGCCGATGTATTTTTTGTAGATCAGCATACTTTTCCTCAAACTATAGATTTACTTAAGACCCGTGCCGCACCGGTAGGTATCCGGTTAAAAATCGGCGATATCAACGAAATTGACCTCAACGATCCAGAACTTTTTGGTGCATTGGTACAATATCCAAATGCCAATGGTGATATCAGTGACTATACAGCTATTATTGAAACTGCCCACGAAAAGGATATTTTAGTAGCTTTCGCCGCTGATCTGCTGAGTTTAACCCTGTTAACCCCTCCCGGCGAAATGGGTGCTGATGTAGTGGTAGGTACTACCCAACGACTGGGCATTCCTATGGGTTTTGGAGGTCCTCATGCTGCCTATTTCGCGACCCGCGAAGCATACAAAAGGCAAATTCCGGGTCGTATTATCGGTGTGTCTGTAGATGCTCAAGGAAAAAACGGATAC
The DNA here is from genome assembly GCA_041745535.1 of Cyclobacteriaceae bacterium. Taxonomy (GTDB): domain Bacteria; phylum Bacteroidota; class Bacteroidia; order Cytophagales; family Cyclobacteriaceae; genus JBGTIS01. Next base: position 12,782 of record JBGTIS010000227.1, read on the forward strand.
CGGATGGCATTACAAACCCGCGAACAACATATTCGGCGCGATAAGGCCACTTCCAATATTTGTACAGCACAGGTGTTGTTAGCCGTAATGGCTGGCATGTATGCTGTTTATCATGGGCCGAAAGGTTTGAAAAATATTGCTCTGAAAATCCATGGACTTACCAAATTGCTTGCCAAGGGTTTACAGGATTTAGGGTATACCGTCCAGAACCAGCAGTATTTTGATACCCTGAAAGTTACTGTTGATATTAAGGATAAAATCAAGGCTTTGGCAGAAGAGAAGAAAATCAATTTCCGGTATTTTAATGAAAATGCCATTGGTATTTCTCTGAATGAGGTTTGCCAGTACGAAGATGTGGAAATGGTCCTCGCCATTTTCGCGGAAGCTGACAACCAGGCCGTGGATAAGCAAAAGCTAAAAAGTTATGCCGAAAACCTGAAAACCGAATGGCCGGCTGCCCTCACCAGAACGTCGGATTACCTTACGCATCCTGTCTTTCATTCGCATCATTCCGAACATGAAATGCTGCGGTATATCAAGGAATTAGAGAATAAAGATCTTTCGCTGGTGCATTCCATGATTTCATTAGGTTCCTGTACCATGAAACTGAATGCCACTTCGGAAATGATACCGGTAACCTGGCCTGAACTTAATTTACATCCATTTGTACCCGGGCATCAAACAGAAGGTTACCAGGAAATGTTCCGAAACCTGGAAGCCTGGCTAAATGCCATTACCGGTTTTGCGGCTACTTGTTTGCAGCCTAATTCTGGTGCACAGGGCGAGTATGCCGGATTACTGGTAATTAAAGCTTATCATGAAGACCGAAACCAGGGGCACAGAAATGTAGCACTTATTCCTACTTCGGCGCATGGGACCAATCCCGCCAGTGCCGTAATGGCCGGAATGAAAGTAGTACTGATAAACTGCGATGAAAGAGGCAATATAGACCTGGAAGACCTTAAAGTAAAGGCTGCCCAACATGCCGATCATCTGGCTGCACTCATGGTTACCTATCCTTCTACGCATGGAGTTTTTGAGGAAGAAATTCAGGAAATCTGTGCTGTTATTCATGAAAATGGCGGTCAGGTGTATATGGATGGCGCTAATATGAATGCCCAGGTAGGTTTAACCAGCCCGGCTAATATTGGTGCCGATGTATGCCACTTAAATCTCCATAAAACCTTTTGTATTCCTCACGGGGGTGGTGGGCCAGGTATGGGGCCTATCTGTGTAGCTGAGAATCTGGCTTCTTATTTACCCGGTAATCCACTCGTGCAATCGGGCGGCGACAAAGCGATTTCCGCTGTTTCCGCAGCACCCTGGGGAAGTGCCAGCATTCTTGCCATTCCGTATGCTTATATTGCCATGATGGGCGGCGAAGGGTTAAAACATGCTACCCAAATCGCCATTCTGAATGCTAATTATATCAAAGAAAGGCTAAAAGGCCATTATAAGGTATTGTATACCGGAAAAAACAACCGCAGCGCACACGAAATGATTATTGATTGTCGCATGTTCAAAGCAGTTGGGGTAGAGGTAGTTGATATCGCGAAAAGACTGATGGATTATGGTTTTCATGCTCCTACGGTTTCTTTCCCTGTACCCGGTACCATGATGATTGAACCCACTGAAAGTGAGTCGCTGCCTGAACTGGATCGGTTTTGCGATGCCCTGATCAGTATCCGGAAAGAAATTCAGGAAATTGAAGCGGGTGAAGCTGATCGCCAGCAGAATGTATTGAAAAACGCGCCTCATACGGCTGAGGTTGCACTTTCTGGCAACTGGGATTATCCTTATAGCCGTGAAAAAGCTGTGTTCCCACTGCCATTTGTTAAAGCTAAAAAATTCTGGCCCTCAGTAGGGCGTATCGATGATGCGTATGGCGACCGGAACCTAATGTGCAGTTGCATTCCTGTTGATGCATATGAAAATGAAGCACAACAGGTAAAAGATGTGGTTAATCAATAGTTAGTAAAGTTTAATTGGGCGGTGCCGATGAAGTGTGAGGGCGCTTCATTTTAAAAAAGTTACTGAAAAACAGCACCTGATACTGAATGGCATTGTCCCAGTAAGCCCAGTTGTGGGTGCCTGGTCTTTCCGTATAATCGTGGGGTATATGATTTTGTAATAATTTCTGATGCAGATTGCGATTGATTTCTATAAAAAAGTCATCTACCCCACAATCAATAATCAGTGCAAGGCTATCGAGTTGTATCTGATCCATCATATTTATCACTGAAAGCGAATCCCAACGCAGGGGATGGTCTTCATATTTCCCAAGTTTCTGTGCTATTTCCCAGCCATGAATATTGTAAGTTAAATTAACGCCGCCACTCATGCTGCCGGCTGCTCCAAAAACATCCTGATGTCTGATTCCTAAAAACAGACCGCCATGGCCACCCATGCTCAGGCCTGTAATGGCCCTGCCATTTCTGCTTTTAATAGTTTTATAATGATTATCAATCCAGCTTACCACATCGTTTACCACATAAGTTTCAAACTGACTACCCGGATCTACCGGACTATCAATATACCAGCTGTTATAACCTCCATCCGGAGAAACCACAATTATCTGGTGCTGATCTGCCAATTCGGTTATGTGTGGCGCTTTTTTGTACCAGTCTGAATAATTTCCACTATACCCATGTAAGAGGTATAAAACAGGAAAGTCATTTTCAGATGTAGCATAACGGTCAGGAACCATTACCAAAGCCGCGATTTCGCGATTCATTTTTTCACTGAAAATCATCACCGTATCAATCTGCACAGCTTCAACAGAAAAGGTGATGATAAAAAAGGAAATGAAAGTGAAAATTCGTATAGTTCTCATGTCTTAAATTTTGCCGGTTTTCAAAAATACCGGGAAAGTAACCGTTTTATTTTCCTCTGTTTCCCACAGGCTTTTTAATTCATCCGCGATCAACTCCACCGGATTTTTATTATTTATCTGTATGTATTTCTGAACGCTTGACCAGGTATTTAGAAATCCAATCAAGCGAGCAATGGTCCAGGTATCGCGTATGGCGAATTTACTGGTATGTATTTCTGAAAAAGGAAATGGTATACTTTCCAGCTGATTGTTGATATGTTCTCTTTCCGGATCCCAATAGCTCCCCATAATATCTTCATAAAAATGATAAATAACCGGATCAATTTTAGCATCAATTTGTAACAAACCATATCCCCAGATGGCCAGAGTAGCGCCTGGCTTTGCCACCCGAACTACTTCCTTGTTAAACAAATCAAAATTGAACCAGTGAACAGCCTGAGCTACCGTAATTAAATCAAAAATTTGGTCAGAAAAAGGCGTTTGTTCGGCAGGACAAATCTGATAAATTATGTTTTCTTTTTGAATGGCATGGCTTAGCTGAGCCTTGCTGATATCGGTGGCATATACTTTTTCAAAATAGTTAGCCAACCTACCGGCTACCTGCCCATTACCTGTACCACAATCCCAGGCCAGTTTTCTTTGCGGAACAGGCTTAAGAATAAAATCATAAAGTTCTTTCGGATATACCGGGCGGAATTTTTTATATAAATCGGCCTGTCTGGAAAAATTGTCTTTCACAAAAGTATGAGTTAATAGTTACCAGCCTACATATTTAGGCGGAGCGATCCCTTTTAGTCGCAGGTACATGATGGCCTGAGCCCGGTGATGTGTGAGGTGGTCGCGCATCAGGTAGAAAATATACTCTTTGTTAATATGCTCACCATTAAATTCTATGGGATCTTCCAGTTGACTATCCGGAAAGTTTTTCACCGTTTGTGTTATGTAAGAAAAAGCTTCCTTAAGCTGATTCAGAATTTCTGCTTTAGACTTTCCGGTGGCTGAAATATCATGCGATGGATTTTTTTCATTCAGAATAAAAGTATTGTTCAACCAAAATAAATTACCCACCAGGTGCATCATTTGCTCACCAAAAGAAAATACTTCCGGAGTTGGTTTAAAATCATATTCTTCTTCGGGCATGGCCGCTGCCACAGCCAGCAAATATCCTTCGGCCCGTTGCCACACAGGAGTAAACTTTTCGGCAAAATGGCTGGTGGTCTCCTCAGACTGACACAAGCCAGCATGGCAGACCGCCATGAACATTACTATGGACAACCCAAAAATTTTATTCATAATAGTAAGTGTTATTAGCAGGTTCTAATTTAGCAATTTTTATTCAGGTGGCAGACATATTAATTCTATTTGCGACCAGCCCTGGTTATTCTACATTAATCAAAGTAATTTCAGGAAAATAAAAAATCCTATTATCAAAGAATCTTTTGGAATTAATTTTACTTTGGCTCATACATTTATTTGTTTTCTTATTTATAAAAATTAATTTTCGTTCCCCAATTACAATCACTATCAGCAACAAACCTTTACGAATATGAAAAATACAGCTTTACTACTTTCTTCCCTGTATTTACTATTAGGACTTTTTTTCCTGGGATCGTGTGTATCAAAAAAGAAATATCTATCCAGTTTAGAGCGCATCAGCCGCATGAAACAGGATAGTACTGATTTCGAACAAAGAATTGAGGGTCTTGATCAGGATAAGAATAACCTGCGACAGGAAGTTCAGGCTTCGCAGGCAAAAGCTAAAACGCTAAGCCTGGAACTTGAAGGCCGGGAAAAAGATATTCAACAAAAGGAATTGCTATTGGATCGTCAGAATAACCTGCTTTACGAAAAAGCACAGCAACTTAATGACTTACAGACAAAAATTGATCAGCAGAATCAGATTGTAAATAACTTAAAAAATACCGTAGCCAATGCACTGGTTAACTTTGCCGATGATGAATTAACCGTTAATGTTAAAAGCGGGAAAGTTTACTTATCTCTGTCAGAGAACCTGCTTTTTCCTTCAGGAAGTTCGCGCCTCGACAAACAGGGAGCGGAAGCTTTGGGAAAATTAGCCTCTGTACTGAATACCAATCCGAATATTGAAATCCTTATAGAAGGCCATACTGATTCTATTCCGATTTCCAGCAATATCTACAAAGACAATTGGGACCTGAGTGTAGCCCGGGCTACTTCCATTGTACGCTTATTAGCGAATGAGTACAAGGTAGACGGCAGCCGCCTGACAGCATCGGGCCGGGCCGAATACCAACCGGTAGATACGAACACGACTAAAGAAGGCCGGGCCAAGAACCGACGCACCGAAATCATACTTTCGCCCAAACTCGAGGAATTGTTTGAACTGATTGAAAATACTTCGCAATAGTTCTATTCCACATAAAAATCAGCAGGAACTCCCTTTACACCAGGGTTAACGGCAAATAAACCGCCGCTTAGGGGATACTTTTCCTTTTGCGCATCGGTCAAACCTTTACGGGCTGTCGTAATGTATAAAACATCCAGATTTTCATTGCCAAAAGCGCAGGAAGTAATGTTATGGGCAGGCAATTGTATCGTTTGTAAAAGTTCGCCAGTTTCCGGGTTCCACCTGCCTACTATACCCCCATTCCATATGGCTATCCAAAGCATACCTTCTTCATCAATGGTCATACCATCAGGAAAACCTAATGATGCTAGTATGGTAATAATAATTCTGGGCGAACGTATTTCTCCGGTTTCGTTATTGTAGTCAAATGCCCGAACCTCATAAGTAGGGGTATCAATGTAATACATCGTTGTATGATCTGATGACCAGATAATGCCATTGGAAATGGTAACAGCTGCCACCATTTTTTTTGTATCGCCATTATTATTAATCCTGTAAAGAGAACCTTTTCCTTGTTCTTCCTCCAAACCCATAGAGCCTACCCAGAGTCGGCCGGCCGGGTCGCACTTCCCATCGTTAAAACGCATTCCAGCTACATTTTCTTCCGGATTAGTAATAAAAGTTAGCTGCTCACTTTCCATATCCAATAAAAAAATTCCGTTTTGTAAAGCCACAACTACCTGGCCCGTAGTAGTGGGTACAACAGTACCAATTCGCTGATTCAATAAAATTTCCCGGTTGTACCGGTTGGCAGGATCAAAAATATAGAGTTTTTTTCCTTCAATATCCACCCAGTACAATTGCTGGGTTGTAGGGTTCCAGATGGCTCCTTCGCCTAAAGTGGCTTTCGCATCCAAAACTAATTCCGCTTTTAATGTTGGTGATTTTCGCATAGCATGAAATTAAAAAAATTAACTACAAAGGCAATGGTATATATTTTTCAGTTTATTCCTTTTAGTAGAAAAAAAATCTTATTAAAATCAGAAACCTTTTTCAAAACCTATATATTGTCGCATCCAGATCTAACATTTTAAATTGTTCTGTTTCACTCCAATTCTATACAATATGGAAAACCTACTATTAACGCGCCGGAACTGGCTCAAAAAAACAGGACTAGCTTGCAGTGCGCTTGGCTTATATCCTATTCTACCTTTTGAAAGTGAAAATTATATCATGACCGTAAATGGACCCATAAAAGCCAAAAAAACAGGAAAAATCCTTCCTCATGAACATATCATGGTGGATTTTATTGGCGCTGAACAGGCAAATCCAAACCGGTATAACCGTGATGAGGTTTTTGACAAAGCCTTACCTTTTTTACTGGATGCAAAAAAACTGGGTTGCCGTACTCTGTTCGAGTGCACGCCCAACTATTTGGGCAGAGATCCGGAACTATTGAAAGCACTTTCTGAAGCCAGTGGCCTGCATATAATTACCAACACCGGGTATTATGCTGCCAATCAATACAAGCATCTGCCTGAACATGCCAAACAGGCAACAGCGCGACAAATAGCACAAAAATGGATTGATGAATGGGAACAGGGAATTGATGGAACTGCTGTGAAACCGGGATTTATCAAAATTGGTAACGACCCTGGTGAGCATATTAACTATGACCAAAAACTAATACGGGCAGCAGCAAAAACACATCTGGCCACCGGGCTTACCATTGCCAATCATCTGAGCTCAGGATATAACGCCATTGAAAAAATAGATATATTAAATATTTTAAAAGAAGAGGGAGTAGGAGCAAATGCCTGGATTTGGGTACACGCGCAAAATGAAAAAGATAAAAACAAACATATTGAAGTAGCACGGCAAGGCGCCTGGATTGAATTTGATAGTATTTCACCGGAGCAACTCGACTGGCATGCGGAACTGGTAAACCACATGCGAAAGGAAGGTTTTTTATCGCGAACACTTATTTCGCATGATGCAGGCTGGTACCATGTAGGAGAGCAGGATGGCGGTAATTACCGCGGTTATGACCTGCTTTTTAACTCTTTTTTGCCAAAACTGAAAACATTAGGTTTTCACAATGCCGACATTGAACAACTTATGCATAAAAATCCCGCGAAAGCTTTTTGCATTCAAAAACGACCCGTCAAATAAAAAACCATCCTGGTGCAGGATGGTGTGTAATTTTTTATTGATTTATCGCTGTTTTGCTTACCGGTTCCAGATGTTACGAATAGCATCAACAATATTATCCAGGTATTCTTTTTCAAAACCTAATCGGGTAGCTATATTCAAACACAACTCATACTCTTTATCAGAAATGTCGCCATCAATCATAGACATAAAAATCGCGTCCGAAAGCTGGTCCTCCCGATCCATTTTATTCATAGGAACAACAAATTCGAGTTGGTCGGCCCCTTCAATAATTCCCTGAACGTTTTCACTTGATAAACCAATTTCTTCCGCTCGGTCGGCTAAAAACTCCCGCTCTCTGGCGTCAAGGTAACCGTCTGCCGCCGCTATTGCCACCAGATTTTTGAAATGCTCTAACTTCAAAGTTTTGTTTTTCATTTAATTATTTAAC
>JBGTIS010000228.1:0-2854 GCA_041745535.1 Cyclobacteriaceae bacterium
CACCCATCTGATTATTCCCATGGCGTACAGCGATATCAACCTGGATCAGGTAGTAATTACCGCGCAACCTACCATGGATGTGAATTCGTTGACCATGGGCAGCACTTTTATGGATGCCAAAACCCTGAGCGAGTTACCCACCTTCTTGGGTGAGGTGGATGTAATCAGGGCTATTTCCACCTTGCCGGGCGTTGTCAGCGGGGGTGATGGTGCTGGCGGATTTTATGTAAGAGGGGGAAGTGCCGATCAGAACCTGATCCTGTTGGACGATGCGCCTGTATTTAATTCTTCTCATCTGTTCGGGTTCTTTTCGGTGTATAACCCCGATGCGCTGAAAAGTTATGTGTTGCACCGCAGTGGCATTCTGATACGTCTTATAACTGGACGAACCTGCTGGGCAGCCTGAAATGGAACCATATCCTTAATGAGCATTTGTCGGGCTCTTTTGCACTGGTTAAAAGTGTATACCAGAATGCGGTGGTGGGAGCAGGGGAAGGTAGTGAATTTACATTGAATTCCGGCATCGACAACTCCCAGGTAAAAGCGGACTTTAATTATCTGGGTGTAGCCGATCATTCCATTGATTTTGGCACGGGGGTTTCCCATTACCGGATACAACCTGGCGACCTGAAACCGGAGCCGGGTGCGGGACTGAATCCGAGAACGCTTCGGCATGACCGGGGAATAGAAAATTATGTGTATGCGAATGATGAGATAAAACTATCCGACAGAGTATCCTTTTCAGCCGGATTGCGGTATTCATTTTTTGTAAAACCCGGCCCTGAAACAGTATATACATACGAAAGTGGAAAACCACGCAGCGTAAATACCATTATCGATACTGCTTTTTATGGTAAAGGAGACATCTCGAAGGTTTATCATGGGCTCGAACCACGGGGATCGGTAAAAATATCCATCAACAAATACAGTTCTGTGAAACTGGGGTATGGCCGTACCCGGCAGTATTTGCAGCTTATTTCCAATACGGCGGGCATCACCCCGGTGGACATCTGGAAATTGTCTAACACCTATTTAAAACCACAGCTATCCGACCAGTATTCGATAGGGTATTTCTTTCTCAGGCCTGATAATGCCTATGAATTCAGTTGGGAAGTGTATTATAAAGATTTGAAGAATCAGATCGATTACAAAGATGGCGCCCAGATACTTCTGAATCCTACCCTGGAAGCAGACCTGCTATTCGGATCAGGTTCGGCCTATGGCTCCGAATGGCTGCTGAAGAAAAACAACGGCCGGATAACCGGTTGGGTGAGCCTAAGCTATGCACGGTCGTTCAGAACCATTCAGGGCAATACCCAGGAAGAAACAATCAATAATGGCCTGAAATATCCAGGTAACTTTGATAAGCCAGTGAACCTGAACGTATTTATGAATCTGGAACTGGATAATCCGCAATGGACATTCTCAGCTAATTTTAATTATAGCACCGGGCGGCCCGTTACGGCAGCCGATTCGTGGTACCTGTACTACGGACAGATATTTTCTAACTATAAGGGGCGCAACCAGGAAAGAATTCCCGATTACCATCGGTTAGACCTGGCACTGAACTTTAATTCCAAGCCATCGAATGGGGTGGAAACTTTGTGGAGTTTCTCGGTGTACAATGCCTATTTCCGGAAAAACCCGTATTCTACTTTATTCAAACATTATTATGGCAAACCACCCGGCGCTTATAAGCTTTCCGTAATCGGAACCATCGTGCCGTCTTTATCATTCAATATTAAATTCTGATATGTATAGAAAATTATTTTGGGTCGTGGTCGTGCTGTTGGGGTTTGTGGGATGTATCGATCCTGTGGATTTTAAATATAAAGGACAAACAGAACATCTGGTGGTGGAAGGCAAGTTTACCAATCAGCCGAACCTCAATTATGTGCGTTTATCTATGTCACGTCCTTTCGAGTCGGTCGCTTATGTGTTTGTAGATGATGCCACTGTGTATATCACTTCTGATGGAGAGGAAAGAATAAATTTTCTGAACGATAAAAGCGGATACTATTATCCTGAAAATAATGCCGGCGGCAGCGAAGGGCATACCTATACCCTGCACGTAACTACTGGCGAAGGGAATGTATATGAATCGGAACCGACTGAGATTTTATCGGCGGTGTCCATAGATTCGGTACGTTATGCCCAGGAAGAGGCACAAAGTCAGATTGAAGGACAGCGTTTCGCGGAAATCATGCCCGGTTATCGTTTTTTTATAGATTATACCGATCCGGCTCTTGAAGATAACTATTACCGCTGGTCGTACCAGGTTGAATTTGAGGTAGACACCCAGCCACAGGATTATCTGGAACGCGGATGCGTGAGTTGTCCCAGGCCCGCGCCTAAAAGCTGTTGCGCCCAGTGCTGGATACAGCGCAGCGAAGATAAAATTATTGTGGGTACTGATCGCCTTACTGATGGGCAGCAGGTAATCCGGCAACCCCTGTTTTTCCTGCCTTATGAAATGTACATGAACATCAGAATGAAGCTGACCATACAGCAGCATAACCTTTCTCAGCAGGCCTACGACTTTTTTAAAAGCATGGAACAGCAAAAGGAAACTACCGGTGAAATATTTGATCCGCCGCCTACCGAAGTAAAAGGCAATATGCGAAATATCAATAACGAGCAGGAGCAGGTAATTGGCTTATTTGAGGTTTCCGCAGTGGCTACCAAACAAATAGTGGTTTCCAAAACTATGATTCCATACGAAATTCCTAAGTTTATCTACATCGACGATTGCAGGGAAATCAAAAATTCCACGACCATTATGCCCCCGGACTGGTAGCTGTGAACAGGACAAATTAAGGTATTCCTTGCCGGATGAGGCTTTGCCGAATTCCGG
>JBGTIS010000229.1:0-2533 GCA_041745535.1 Cyclobacteriaceae bacterium
CAGTGCGGTAGAAATCAGCAACTGGCCCGGTGAATTGAACCCTGAGCAGCTAACAGCCGAAGCAGTGAACACCCATATGGAAGAAACGGCCACGTTTGAAACTTCCAATCAGTTGTTGAACGACATTAATAAAATCTGGAAAAGAAGTCAGTTGGACAACATGCATGGCGGCATTGCCAGCGACTGTCCACACCGGGAACGGTCGGGCTACACCGGCGACGCGCAGGTGGCCTGTGTGACCGTAATGCATAACTTCGATGCGAAATCCTTCTATCAGAAGTGGATACAGGATATGCTGGGCGCACAGATTGAAGCAACCGGTTATGTACCCAACGGCGCGCCCTGGCAACCGGGTTGCGGTGGCGGTGTGGCCTGGGGAGCGGCCATCAACATTATGCCCTGGGAGTTTTACCTCCATTATGGCGCTTTGGACATGCTGGAAGATAATTATGAAGGAATGAAAGGGTACATCCGGTATATGGAAAACTGGGTTGATGAGGATGGCATTATGTTTTCGCGGGCCGAAGGCAACGATGGCAAACCTTTAAAATGGATGAATTTGGGCGAATGGGCAGCCCCGGGCGAAACCGTGCCGGATGATATGGTGCACACGTTTTATTTCTGGCGGTGTGCCGACCTAACCGCACAGGCAGCCAAAGCCCTGGGCAAAACTGAAGACGCCAAAATCTACACGGAGTTGGCCAATCAAACCAAGGCAGCCTTTTTCAACAGGTATTATGATGAAACCAAAGGAACATATGGCAAGGCAGGCGGTAATATTTTTGCCCTGAAAATGGGTGTTACCAACGAGCAATACAACCGGGTGGTGGCGGCAGTTAAAGCCGATCTGAAAGCCACCAATGGTCACCTGGATACGGGTATTTTCGGTACCCAGTTTTTCTTTGAGGTGCTGTCAGAAAATGGCATGCATGCGCTGGCCTATGAAGCCATCAGCAAAACCACCCAGCCGAGTTATGGCTACTGGTTAACGCAGGGCGCTACCACCACCCGGGAGCAATGGAATGGCGATGGCTCCCACAATCATCCCATGTTTGGCGGAGGAATCGTATGGTTGTACCGCAAACTGGCCGGGATGCAGGCTGATCCGGCCCACCCGGGATACCGACATATTATCTTCCGGCCACAACTGGTAGATGATATTACCTTTACTACCTATCATAACGAAACTCCCTACGGCGATGCCGGTATAGACTGGAAACGTGAAAACAATCAATTTACAATGTCAGTAACGGTTCCGGTGGGTAGCACCGCTACCGTGTATGTGCCTGCTGAAAACCAGGAGCAGGTGCAGGAACAGGGCAAACAACCCAGCGCATCAGCCGGTGTGAATTTTCAGGGCATGGAAGCAGGTTACGCGGTGTACCGGGTAGGCAGCGGACAATATGAATTTGACATTCAATTGGATTAAACGCCGGATACCTTTTTTACTTTTATTTCGTAATAAAAAGTAATTTTAACAAACCTTAATAACCATGTTAAAACTTGTATTATTACGGCATGGAGAAAGTATATGGAACCAGGAAAACCGGTTCACCGGGTGGACTGATGTAGACCTGACCGAAAAAGGCAAGGCAGAAGCCCTGTACGCTGGGAAGTTGCTGCAAACGCATGGATTTACTTTCGATATGGCTTATACTTCCGTGCTGAAAAGGGCCATCCGAACCCTTTTTATCACCCTGGATGTGATGGATCAGTTATGGATTCCAGTAGTTAAATCGTGGCGACTGAACGAACGGCACTATGGGGCCTTGCAGGGGCTGAACAAAGCCGAAACCTCTGAAAAACACGGCGAGGAGCAGGTGCATATCTGGCGGAGAAGTTATGATGTATCCCCACCGGCACTTTCCAAAGAGGATGCGCGTTATCCTGGTAATTTCCCCCAATATGCGCAACTGCCAACCAGCGAACTTCCGCTGGCTGAAAGCCTGGAGGATACGGTAAACCGTTTTCTCCCCTATTGGCACGATACCATCGCCCCTTCGCTTTTTGAAGGAAAGAAAGTACTGATCGCCGCCCATGGCAACAGCCTGCGGGCACTGGTGAAATACCTGGACCACATCTCAGATGAAGCCATTCCACTACTGGAAATTCCCACCGGAGCACCCCTGGTGTACGAACTGGACAAGCACCTGAAGCCGATAAAACATTATTATCTTAAAGATTTGTAGCTTTTTAAGCCCTGGAATTGTAATAAAGTATAGGCTTTGAATCATTATTTTTGATAGAAATTATTTATCTTTACAGCTTATGGTATTACTTACCCGTACATATCGCCCATCCGTTGCCGGAATAATGGTAGCCTGACACAGGCTTGCTGAATAAACGCGGCAAATGCTTTCTTCCAGCCCGTGTCTTCATTCGGCTTTATTGTAAACCTATTATTCACCAGGATATACCACGAACTGTTCCGATAGTTCGTCAGATATCCTATTATCTTTATTAACCATGTCATTATTACAATCTTACGGTTGGAATCCGTATTTTGAAAATCATTATTCTCCTTATAAAACAC
>JBGTIS010000230.1:0-6463 GCA_041745535.1 Cyclobacteriaceae bacterium
GAAAGCTTAAGTTGGTGGAGAGGATCAGGAAAAAAGTGGCTAAATTAGATTTAAAACCTGAAGACTTAGGCTTTGCGACTACTTGATAATCAGTCCTAATTTAAACGTTAGTCAGAATACAAAAAGAACAAGAAATTCGTATATTGTCTGAAAAGAACTAAGCGATGGCGAAACAAAAACTGATTGACCGTACTGTTAAAATATTAGAAAGGCTTCCTGAAAATAAAATTCATGAAGTGGCTGATTTTGCTGACTTTATCCTCAAGAAGTACGAAGAACAAATCCTTCAAAAAGGAATAGAAACCTTAACGAGCGAATCAGATAGCTTCGCATTCCTACATGAGGAAGAGGATTTATATGATGAGAGTGATCTGAAAGAAAAGTACTAACGCAAAAAGGTGATATAGTTCTGATTCCCTTTCCCTTCACCGATTTGACAGGGAGCAAAAAGCGACCTGCTTTGGTTTTACTATCCGGAAGTTTGGATGTCACCGTAAGTTTCATATCAACTCAACTGCACTGGCAGGAACCAACCGATTTGCTTCTACAACCTAACTCAACGAATGGACTCAAGAAACCATCGCTGATAAGAACTGGGAAAATCGCCACTATAGACAAAGTGCTTGTGATAGGTAGATTAGGAAGTATAGACGCAAAGCAAATAGAAGAGTTGAATGAGAAACTGATTCAATTGTTTGCCATCGAAACCGATTGAAGAAGCCCATAACATCGCAGCCGACAAACCTAGCAACCATTAGCTAGCAAGCTAGTTACTCCAAGCCAGGAAGTTGATACTCGGAAGATCAAAGCCAACAAGCCCCGGCCTGACGGCTGCGCTTATCGTTGTGGCCAATACATTACCTACTATATTGAGAATATACTTCCAAATGAAAGACTACCAAGTTTTAGATATTAACTACCCTGACTACGAGACTTATCAAAAAAATCTTAGACAGCTTTCAGAATTAGATTTTACAGGCTATAGTATTGAAATTTATTATCATTTTAGGAATTCTATTTGAATGTCAGTCAAGCAATAATGATAGTATTAGAAGAGCGGATTTTGAACTGCTTCTATCCACAATACAGGGATCATGGTATAGACATTAAGGCATCAATTGATTCTGCAAATAGCATTCTTCTTAAATATGAAGTTTTACCTGATAATAGCGGAAAAAGCTATATTGAATTGATTAAGGTGATGAACAAAGCTGATGATTTCCCATTGGATACTCCTTCTGATTTAATCAAAGAACTAAAGTCAATCAAGTATTTACCAGCAGGTGTTCAGTGTACAGACATGATGAAAATCGACTTTGATTCAGTAGAATTCGCAAATTCCAAATTGAAGGATTTAGCAAGAATATTTGATTCAATTACAGGAAAGGGGAATATTTCTGTAGCTATGATCGCAGAAGAAATGCTTAAAATATTTGATGAAAAAGACTTTGATAATCCTTATTATCAAACTTTAGGTACGTTAAGTATATCAAATCCGGTAAAGGCAAATGATGAAACTGGATGGGCTAAATTGCAACCACCAAAATCAGAAAATACACCGCCAAGCGATCAGGTTGTTTTAACAATTAACCTGACTGCTGATGATCAAATAAAAATAGAAAATGAGGAAATTAGCAAAGATGAAGCTTTTCAGAGGATAGCCGACTTCATATTAAAGAACAAAGAGAAGCATAATCAATTTCTGAACCTGAATTGGGAGGAAGATAACGTTGCACAACAAGGCACAGCCTGGTAAAAATGAGTTAGTACGCTAATTGCCCCAAGTCACGATATTGATACACGAACTGAAAACGCGAACAATTCCGGCCATCGGCTCGCAATGGTCGTTAAATCATATCCTTCACCAGATCCTGAAGATATTTATATGTGTAAGTCCACTGCGATTACTTCATGATCCTGAATTTCAGGAATATTTAAGGTTAACATGCCGTTGCTATGGTCGTAATCAGGGGTCTGCTTGCTTACCAGCAGTCGCACATTTGCTACTTTAGTATCTGGAGGAAGTTGCCATTGTACCTGCTGGTTGGTTACGGGGATCAGCTCCCGGATGGGGCCTTTCATCATCATGGGGTTGGTGAAGTTAACCAGGTGGACGGTCAAAGATTTTTCCTGTCGCCAGACGGTTACATCCATCACGCCCGGGCCACTTACCTGTACGGGCGGGGTTTCGTTAAGTGCCCAGCGGATTATGTTTTGCAGAAGCTGGCTGTGGTCTGTGTTCATAACTTCCCAGAAGGATCGGTCCATATCCCAGGGAATGTAGGCGATCCGTCCCGCGCCCATTTCCCGTAAGTACAGTTCGCTGATGTCGGTTTCCGGTTGCAGGGGATACACATGTTCCATCGGCAGGTCAGGATAGGAGGGGATGAGGGTGACAGGAGCGGGAAACGCAATATTGGGCGTTACCGCCAGCCGCCAGATACCATTGATGATGCGGTTGGCGTCCTCCAGTCCCTGCAATACAGGATGGTACTTCCCGGTTGCCGGATCAGGTGCCAGTCGTAAGTAGGAGTTCTTCATGGGGCCTTCCACCTTATCGGCATAGGAAGCACCCCAGAGGTCGGCCAGGCCAAAGTCTGTACGACGTTTGCCTTCCTCGTCATAAAGCGAAGTCTCAAAGGTAGCGATCAGGCTGCCACCCTGCTTTACATATTGCCTGAGTTGCTCGCACTGCGCATCGGAAAGGGCAGCGATGTTGGGAAGGATCAGCAGTTTGTAGGGAGCGAGGTGTTCGGCGTCCATCAAGCGGTCATTCACCATGTCGAAGGGCATGCGGCTTTCAATCAGGGCATGGTACATGCCCAGTTCATGCCAGTCGCTGTGCTGCTGCCAGGCTTCTCCGCCATAGTTTCGCTCGGTTTGTTCGGAATACACCATGCCAATCCGGGCCAGCGATGCTATGTTGCGCAGGTAACTTTCGTTTTGGTAATGCCATTCATAAATCTTTTCCACTCCTTTCAGCCAGCGTGGGTCATAGATCACGCCCGAAAACTTCGCGAACCAGGGGCGCATGTTATTGGCCGTACCTTCTGCCACCCACACCCGTACCTCCGCTTCGCTCTGTACCGAATCTTTCCACCGGTACTCCTCTTCAATGCCGACGCTGAAAATACCGCCCAACGGTTTCATGCCCATGGTCGCCCGGAGTTCTTTGGCCCGTTTCCCATTGGACCAGGGGGGAATCATCCCGCTTCTGGCCTGATGATCGGTGAAGAAAATATCGGATTGCGCTCCGGTAACTACCTTATCGGGAAAACCATTGGGGATATACCGGGCCGTAGATTTAACCTCCCGGATTGTTTTGTCCCACAAAAGCCACAATTCCTTCAACCGCTGTATGCGCCAGATGGTGTATTGCCGGTAGGCAGGATCATCCCGGTTGTTGGTTTTGGGCAGGGCCATGCCCGAAAAAGACTGGAAGTTTTTCACGCAATGTTCACAGTAGCAGGTGCCATGCCCAGCCCAGCGGTTGGAGAAAATGCCATCCAACTGGTACAGGTCCATTATCTCCTGGTGCACCTGCGTCATAAAATCAAAGTTGTAAGGTCCCAGGGCACAGGTAACCCACAGGTCAGGCTTTGACCAGTGGCGCCGTTTTTCCCCTTCCCCTTCCACCGCGATCCAGTCAGGATGGGCCTGGTACACATTATTCCAGGTAGCGTGGGGATCGGTGCGGGCAATCACGGCCATGTCCATAGCCCGACAACCGTTCACCAGATAACCAAACGGGTCGGAATCTGCCAGCCAGGTACTTCGATGGTGCATCGGCACTTTTGTGGGATAATACGCTACCACTCCGCCCGCACTAAGGCAGGCAGCATCGGCATGCACGCGGCGGAAGTAATCGAGCCAGAAGTCCGGATCGAAGCTGCCGGGGTCATTTTCCACCAGCACCAGCTGTGCCCACCGCATGGGGCGGTCGAACCACGGTTCTTCTGCTGCTTGTATATGCTTTCCTGTAAATGGAGTGGGGCCTACAATGGCATAGGCGCCTCCGATGATAGATGTTTTAATAAAATCCCTGCGTATCATGGGCTTTGGGTTAAATGACGTTGTATTGAGGTGTTGATACCAAATATAATATATTTTATAAATTCATTTTAAGAACCTGTTTGGAAGTTCAAAGGGGTAGGTAAGTTTAGTTTTTTATTTATATTTCACTATGAAGCAATATTTAAATAATTTTTTGAGTCTGATTTTCAAGGATAAGGACAGGGGCTGGACAGAAATAATCATGATTTACTGTGCCATAGCATTAATACTAGGATTGGTGGGCGCTGTAAAATTTCAATAAGGAAATCTGCTGTTGTTGAGCAGAAAGCGGTGAGGAGGGTTTATGCTAAAACCATTATTTAAACTCGGCCATAATGGGTAAATGATCGCTGAGGGCGAAGGAGCGTGCGTCCAGCGGATTGGCGCGAAAATTTCCTTCATACAAAACCCGGCACCGCAGTAATCTTTCTGATAAAACTTTATTCACCCAGATATAATCTACCGTACGGTTGGGGAAGGTACTTTTAATAGTGTTTCTCTGTTCCACGCCTTTGGTCATGTAGCAATCGGTGAGGTCCGCGTTTTCCCACATCCGGTACTCTTCCTGTATGGGTTCATGGTTCAGGTCGCCCTGGAAAATGAAATTGCCGGCATTATTACTGTCATTTTCTATTACTTTCAGTACTTCCGCCACTTCCCTGGCCCGGATGGCATCGTCGCTGGGGTGCAGGTGGGCGCTGTATACATGGAGCCTTTCATCCGGAGTCTGGATCAGGGCCTTGCCCCAATGCCGGGAGAAAAGGTCGCCCGGCTCACTTTTTCCTGCAAGTGGGCAATTCTGTGCCGATACAATTTTAAATTTAGTTAATAGCGCACCAGGAAAACCTCCCGGGAAATAGGTGTATTGCATGTTCAGCTTTTCCGCCACTTTTTTTACTTCTTCTTCTGCCGGCGATTCCTGAAAAGTGATGATATCGGGTTTGTATAAGGCAAGCTCAAGGGCAAAACGTTCGGCCATCTGTGGGTGTACTTCTTCCAGCACAAACCGGGTGTCGTCGGTATTCGGATATCCTTTAAAAGCCTGTACGTTGTAGCTGATGGTGGTGATCTTTTTTTGAGGAAACCATTGCCTGGGTGTTGACAATACATGTTCAGGGAATACCAGGCAACCGCCTGCTGTAAACAAGCCTGTTGTTAAAAAGTTTCTGCGGTTCATACAGGGATAAAGTTTACAGGCAAAGTAAAAATAATTCGCGGCATAATCAACAGCCGCAGCAATGCCATATGCCGCAAAAGCAAGTTGTGGTTTTATGATATGTGGAAGAAAACTCGAGTTGGGGTCAATCCTCTGTATTTTTACACCCAGTAAAAAAAACAGGGCAATCTGTGCGCCCTGTGTTTATATTTTTACCTGTTGTTGAAAGAAGAAAGGCTATTTCAGTTCGCCAATGGATCGGGACGCAGCTGGAACTTGAATACTTTGCTGGTAGTGCCTTTACCGCCTTCCATATGAAACGGTGCCCGCGTGCTGATGGTGGCCCACAGTCCGCGGCCTTTCCAGCCGGCATCGGGATCGTCAATGCGGCCATCCATCCATTTGGTATAAAATCCCATGGGATAGGGTACGCGCAGCACCACCCATTCGCCATCTTTAAGCACCAGCAAGCCTTCCGACTCATTGCCCGTGTTGATGGGCACATTCTCTCCCAGGCCCAGGGTATTGAACTGGTCCACCCAGGTATAGTAACTGGATTCCGCGCTGCCCGAATCAGTTACGCCTTTAAGCTGGGGCAGGGGTTCGGTATAGAAGGTCCAGCCTTCAGGACAGTGCTGTCCGGTAGCATCCGGGCCATTGAGTGAACCGGAACATTTCCTTCGGTCGAAGCTGGCCAGGTGTCCGCTGGCCAGGGCCACCCACGCTACGCCATTGCGGTCAATGTCCATGCCGCGTGGTGAGAATCCCTCTACCGGTTCTCCGGCATCGTTCAACGGCAGTTCATAATATTCCACCAGTGCCGTTTCGGGCGGATTGTCACCCGGATCAAGCCGGATTACCGCGCCCGGATATCCCAGCGACGATCCCCATACCGAACCGTCGGGTGCCGGAGCAACGGCATACAGGCCTCTGTCAAGCCGCTTGTCCTTTGCCGGGTCTACAGGCTCATTGGGTTCTACAAATTTATCGCGCTTGCCATTGCCATTGGTATCCAGAATAAGCGCCGTCCAGCCCTGGGAGGCTTCCTCGTCTCCGGTTTCAAGAAATTTTTTGGTGTCCAGCCAGCCGATCACATCCCCGCCGCCGCTTGTCCAGAGGGTGTTGCTTTCGTCTTCAGCGAACATCAGGTGGTGGGTACTGAAGCAGGTGCTGATGTGTTTGTATTCTTTGGTTTTCGGATCATACACGCCCAGGTGGCGACTGGCCCGGTCTTTAGGAAAAAGCTTTGCCGAA
>JBGTIS010000231.1:0-3398 GCA_041745535.1 Cyclobacteriaceae bacterium
TAACTTATTATTCTGATTTTTTGAAAATACGATGAACTGTTAAGGCCTGTTTTTTTTATTTTTGCGGTAAAATCTGAATCCTTGTTTTTTATGAAAGCTATTTCGCCCAACACCATCCATTTTTTAAAAAATCTTTCCGAAAATAACAATCGGGAATGGTACCATGCGCATAAAGATGAATACCAGCAGGCAAGGCACGATTTCGAGGCTTTTATAGAGCAGGTGCTTCAGGAAGTAACACCTTTTTATTCGTTGGGCATGCTTCGCGCGAAAGACTGTATCTACCGGCAGCAGCGCGATATCCGTTTTTCTCACGATAAAACTCCTTATACCACCCACATGAGCGCCCTCATTGGACCGGGTGGAAAGAAAACCACACAGGTACCCTTTTATTTGCGCATCAAGCCCGACGGACTTTCCATGCTGGGTGCCGGTGCCTGGGAGGGTGCTGCCCGGCAATTGCACCTCATCCGGCAGGAGATTGATTACAATCCGACACCGCTCAAAGCATTGATAAGTCAGCCCGATTTTCAACAATACTTCGGCACCATACAGGGAGTAAGTCTGAAGAGGCCGCCCAAAGGGTATGCCGCTGACCACCCTGATATTGATTTGATCAAAATGAAAGAATGGTATATCAGTCATACACTAACGGAAACCATGTACCAGGCCAATGATTTTCTGGATTATGTAATTACGGTATTCCGTTCGGCCAAACCATTTGTAAATTACATGAATCGCGCCCTGGAGGAAGAAGTGTCTCTTTCCTGAATGCAGCGCATTTCCAGGCGTTTTCTCTGCAAAATATCCTGATCATCAATTTTATTCATGATTGTAGCCAAAAAGTTTTGTACAGGAACGATTGCCGTATATCTTTACATTAAATTTTTAATTAGTCTAAATAAGCTTTAAGATACATTGTCTTAACTGCCGAATAACTTAATTATTAACCGATGTTGTACAAAGTGCTTCTTGCTGATTACCAACAACTGGCCCTGGAAGGTTTGAAGCAAATCCTTTCTGGTGATTCTTCCTTTCAGATTATGGATGAAGTACATACTTTCAATGAGTTAGAAACTAAAATTCAGCAGCACCAACCCCACATCCTGATGCTGGATTATGAAAACCTCCACGGCTTTTCTATCCATCATTATCAACATCTGATAGAAAAATATCCTGCCCTGCAGGTGCTGATTATTACGGCCAATCACGACCGCGATCAGATTTTAAAATACCTGGAACCGGGCCCTCCCGGCTTTCTGACCAAAGATTGCAGCAAAGCCGAAATATTAGGCGCTTTTCGGGCGCTGGCCAAAGGGCAAAAGTTTTATTGCAACCGGGTACTGGATTTACTGGTTGAAAATACATTCAAAAGAAAAAGTCCGGATGCTGCGTACGAATTATTAAATGAAAGGGAAATACAAATCATTTATGAAATAGCGGAAGGATTATCTACCCACGAAATGGCGGATAAAATGTGTTTAAGTCCGCATACCATTAACGCTTATCGGAAAAGTATTTTAAAAAAACTGGAAGCCAAAACTCCCGTGGAAATGATTGTAAAGGCCTTTCGCCTGCGCATCCTTCAGCTTTCCTGAATAATTTTAATAATCATACCCTGGTCTGGTTTATTCAGAAAACTTTTCACAGCATTTGTTCTTTATTGGTTCCTGCCTCTAACTTTCCTGCATGTTATGACCTTATTGTTTTCAGTCCTGAAAAATTTTAACTTATTCAAACAATTTTTCCTTACGGAATGATAACTTTTCCATGAAGATGACTCCCTTATAGAGCAGGGACATTGATATGGAATAAAATAAGTTTGGTTAAATTTAATCCGGATTCGGCTTTCCCTTACTTGCTACTTATCCCAATCAGCATTATTGACCTGAACAATAATATTCCGCGACAAAATAATGAATGGCGATAGCCTGTAAAGTATGCGATAATCCGGATTTTTAAGTATCTTTTGGCCGCTCTCAATTAAATTATTATACATTCAAACCACTTACAATGAAATCATTATGTAGTATGCTGCTTTGCTTTTTTCTTCTGAACGTAGCATTTGCCCAGGAGCATGCGCTGGGCATTTTTGACAAAAGCGAAGATATCGGCAACCCTAAAAAAGTAGGCGCCGCGCAGTATGATGCTGCCACCCAAACTTATACCCTGAAAGGGTCAGGTTATAACATCTGGTTCGAAAGAGATGAATTCCATTACCTGTATAAAAAGCTCACGGGCGATTTTATGCTTACCGCTAATTTTGAGTTTGTGGGAAAAGGTACTGATCCCCATCGAAAAGTGGGTTGGATGGTACGGGAATCGCTGGACGATGATGCCGCGCACCTCAGTGCCGTGGCCCATGGCGATGGGCTTACCGTGCTACAGTGGCGCGAATTAAAAGGTGCTTTTATGAGAGATCCGCAGGATGAAATTTTCGCGACCAAAGATGGATACAATATCATTCAGGTAGAACGTAACGGTAAAAAAGTAACCATGCGGGCTGCCCATACCGGTGAGCCTTTGCAGGTAATTGGCGCTCACGAAATGGAGAGCATGCCCGATGAAGTATTCGCTGGCTTATTTATTGGTTCCCATAACGAAAATGTGGTGGAAGAAGCCAGGGCCTGGAACGTACGCATCGATCAACCGGTGGCCGACGATTATGATCCTGGTAAAGAGGGATTTTTAGGCTGCCGCCTGGAAACCATGAATGTGTTCGATGGCCATAGAAAAGTGATTTACGAAGCCGCCGGGCGATTTGAAGCACCCAACTGGATGCCCGATGGTAAAAAATTACTATTTAATATGGACGGCTCCATATTTACCATTCCGATAGAAGGCGGTGAACCGCAAAAACTGAATACCGGTTCTATTAACAAAATTAACAACGACCATGGTATTTCTTTTAATGGAAAAACGCTGGCAATCAGCAGCAGCAGCGAAAACACCGCTTCCCGGATATATGTGCTCCCACTGGAAGGCGGTACGCCCAAACTGCTGACCGAAGAAGCGCCTTCTTACTGGCATGGATGGGACGCCAACAACAAAGACGTGTATTATGTAGCCCAGCGGGATACAGCCATTTACAATGTGTATAAAAAGTCCATTAACGGCGGTGAGGAAGTGCAGTTAACCTTTAATAAAAGTGCGCATGTAGATGGACCTGAAGGTTCTCCGGATGGTAAATATGTGTATTATAATGGCAGCACCACCGGCACCATGCAACTCTGGCGCATGAAACCCGATGGCTCCAGTCCGGAGCAACTCACCTTTGATGAATACAACAACTGGTTTCCGCACATTTCTCCCGATGGCAAATGGATCGCGTTTATCTCATTTGGTACTGATGTGGCACCCGGCGACCACCCTTCTTACAAGCGGGTGATGCTGCGGCT
>JBGTIS010000232.1:0-12112 GCA_041745535.1 Cyclobacteriaceae bacterium
GTAGAAAAATTTCCCGAAGATTTTGTCTCGCAAAATCTTCATGGCTTAAAAAATAGACATCACCGGAAAACTCCTTCCTCCAAAGAAGCAAAAAAGCTGGCAGGTTAAACCCAACAGTTGTTTTGGGTACGGGAATACCTCACCACTAATTCCAGCCGATTCGCCTGCTTTTTTTTATATTTTTTACCGAATGTGATATAAATCACCAATTACCTTCAATCGCACCATTATTTTTGAATCAACCTAAAGCAGATGTGTCATGTTTTATAACAATAACCCTACACTATATCTGCCAGGCAATTAATTCGTATAAAAAAGAAACTGTTTTATAAATTTTGAACTGATTATAATTAAATATGGAAGCTTTTATAGATTGGATTAAGCAACCCTGGCCCTGGTATGTGGCAGGGCCGCTCATTGGATTAACCGTACCGGCATTGCTGTTAATAGGCAATAAGTCATTTGGTATTTCTTCGTCGCTCAGGCATGTGTGTGCGGCCTGTATACCGGCCAAAATTCCTTTCTTTACCTATAACTGGAAAAAGGAAATGTGGAATTTCGCATTCGTAATGGGCATTACCATCGGTGGGTTCATCGCCGTTGCTTTTCTGGCCGATCCGAATGTGATTGTGGTAGCAGCATCTACTCAAAAAGATCTGGCTGCTTTAGGGATTACCAATTATCAAAGCTTATTACCAGAGCAGATTTTTACCTGGGAAAACCTTTTTACCGCCAAAGGGCTGGTGTTTTTTGTGTTGGGTGGCTTTCTGGTAGGCTTCGGTACCCGCTATGCGGGAGGCTGTACTTCTGGGCATGCTATTATGGGAATAAGTAATCTGCAATGGCCATCGGTAGTTGCCACTATCTTTTTTATGATAGGCGGATTTGTTATGACCCACCTGCTGATGCCTGTAATTATGCAATGGGTAGGATTTTAAGGTAGTATTAAATTTTAAGCAAAACATGAAAGTAAAAGATATTAATATAAATATAAAACAAAACAATCATCCCATCCAACGCGAAGTACCCAATGAGCAAAATACTGGTGAGAGCTTTTTCAGTCTTCTAAAATACCTGATAGTAGGTGTATTATTTGGTATTGTATTCGTAAAAGCCGAGGTTATCTCCTGGTTTCGAATTCAGGAGATGTTCCGCCTGCAATCATTTCATATGTACGGCGTGATTGGCTCGGCCATTCTGGTGGGCATCATTTCCATACAGGTTATCAAACGGTTTAATATCAAAAGCCTCCAAGGCGAGAAAATTGTATTAAAAGACAAGAAATTCCGTAAAGGGCAGGTAATCGGTGGATTTATTTTTGGGCTGGGCTGGGCAATTACCGGCGCATGTCCCGGACCACTGTTCGCCCAGATTGGAAGCGGTTTTACGGTAGTATTGGTAACCTTATTGAGTGCCATCGCAGGTACCTGGATATATGGCAGATTTAGCCACAGGCTGCCCAACTGATAGTAAATTGAAAAACGATTTATTCATACACAATAAAATTGTGGAGAATAAATCGCTTTTTCTCTTCTAAGTACAATCAAGAAAGTTATGCCGGACGAGCACCATAATGGAGTATACTTTGTAATAATGGATTATGATTTCCACAGGCGGAGCCCTGGGTAACTATATCCGGATTTTTTATACCATGACCTGATGTTTGTGATTGAAATAATTGGATATACCCATAATTTTGAAGAAGTAATGCATGATATTAATCACGTGCTACGTACTTTTGAGAACTTTATTTTTCAGCTACTAATTTCTTCCGCTCAGCGATTATCCAGTTTTCCAGCACCTTAATTTGTTCGTCGCTGAGTTTCGCGTCGGTATGAATAAGTGTATAGGCCGGCAGGGGCATATGTCCTTCTTTTACTTCCTCGGCAATTTCTTCCAGTTTATGGTCTTTTTTCTTTAAATCATAGGTAGAAAATTCAGAAAAATTAAGCTCTGATTTGGCATCTCTGATGTGCTTGCCCAGCCACAAGCCTACCGGATTTACCCTGAAATACCAGGGATAATCGGTATGGTTGGAGTGGCAATCGAAGCACGACGATTTTAAAATTCGCATTACAGGCTCGGGCACCTGAACAGCATGGGTAATATCCTGACTGGTTTCGGCCTGTCCGTTATTTTCTTCAGGACGGATAAACTGTATGCCTACTAATATAAACAGTATAACAATCAATATTTTCTTTTTCATAAGTGTGGATTTTTGGTTGTACGCGTTTAAATATAGTATTCTTATGGATAATCAAAAAAAAGATCCACAGAATTATGGATCCTTAAAACCAAATAGTAATATGAAAACAAATTAGTAAATATTAATTCCTGTAATATGAAATAAGTGTACATCTGTTACTGCGCTAATTACCAGGAAGGCAATTTATCGCTGTTGCTGTCCGCCCAACTGGTTATTGCTATCACCCTGTTTCATGTCATCATTCTGAATAGACTTCCTGCGTTTAGACTGCGGATTCACATTCATTTTTCCAATGCGATAACTGAAATTAATTTTAAAACTCATATTCCGCATGGTATTTACACTGCGCTGGCTGATCACCGGAGAATCTACCTGGGTTCTCATTTTGAACTCGGTGGTAAAGAAGTTCTCTGCGCCAAAACCAATGCTTCCCTTTTTATCATTAAAATCTTTCTTCACACTTAAGCTGTAAATACCGAACCCACCCTGATAGCCCTGCAATTGTACCTGCCGACCCCGGTAAAAGCTAAAAAACTGTAAGCCCCAGGTGGGTGCGAAGGTATAGTTACCGAACACGCGGCCACTCATTACCCAGCCTTCATTGCTGGCATTGTACAGCGGGTCGGTTACATTATTTTCCAGTACCGCGTAATAAATATCGGTGCCCCCATTCAGCGAAAACTTATTGGAAATACTGATGTTCGCGAAAATGCTCATGCCATAATTATTAGTTTGCCCAATGTTCTGATAAGTCGTCAGAATGGTATCCTGACCAATTACGCTGCGTACTGGCTGTATAGAACCAGTAGTATTTCGCATAAAAGCCGAGAAATTTACCGAGCTGTTTTTAATAAAAGTGCCATAAGAAAGTTCATAATTATTGGTATACTCCGGTTCCAGATCAGGATTTCCCTGGGTAATGTTCAGCGGATTGGAGGCCTGCAGGTTCGGATTCAAAAACTCCAGCGAAGGGCGCTGAATGCGGCGGTTATAGGCTGCTTTGATCATATCTCCGCTTTTTGTTTTCATAGAAGCATTCAGGCTGGGCACTAATATGCCGTACGAAGGAAGTTCTACCTGTTCCTTATCCTGAAAATTAGCGTCAATGGTAGTGTATTCGTACCGTACGCCCGGCATCAGGCTGAATTTATTCAGGTTAAGGGTATACGAAACATATCCTGCGGTTACATTTTGCTGGTAGTTAAACACATTGTTCAGCCGATCGTTGGTTACAGGCACATATTCACCATCGGAATCAGGAGCTGAGAAATACTGGTAATCGCTGGATACGGTGCGCATAATTTCTTTGCCACCAAATTCCAACATTTGCTTCTCACCCGTACCAATTGGGGTTGAATAGTCGGCCTGAACGGTTATTTCCTGATTATAACTTAAATTTTCATTTTTCAACCGGCTTTCGATGTCATTATTCTGATTCAGTATATTATTCACAAAATCGTTGGTACGGCTGTTCCGGCTGTACAGCGTCATAAGGCTGAATTCCTGTCGGGGTTTATCAGTCGTGTGAATATAACTTAAGCTCAGGTCTACCGTTCCGGAAAGGTTATCCATATGCACATCGCGCACGCTGCTATCCTGAAAAGTGTCATCCAGATAGGTTTCGCTAAACAAACGGTCCTGGGCATTACGAAAATTAAAGGTGCCATACTGTACAGACCCGGAAACCCAGTTGTATTTGTTAATATCATAATCCCAGCCCAGGCTGTAGCGGCCAAACAGCATGTTGGTGCGGGTATCGGCCTGCTGAGTAGTCAGGGTTTGTGTGCCATCGGTATTATTAGTCAACTGGGTATTTTTAAAGCTGCCATTAATGTTGTAACCGGTACGCCCGAATCCGCCCAGGGTAAAGGCCATTTTTCCTTTGCGCAAACTGCCATTCAGGCCCAGGTTGGCACCACGGGTACCCACACTGGTATCAACGCCCAGTGAACTGCCCTGCATTTTGTTCTTTTTGGTGATGATGTTGATAATTCCTCCGGTTCCTTCCGCATCGTACCGGGCAGAAGGTGAGGTAATTACCTCCACCGATTTAATCTGGTCGGCCGGAATCTGCTTCAGGGCATCGCCGATGCTGGTGGCGGTAATGGTAGAAGGTTTGTTATCGATCAGCACTTTAATGTTCTGGCTGCCCCGCAACGACACATTGCCATCCAGGTCAACCGATAACAAAGGTACTCTTCGAAGTACGTCTGTGGCATCGCCTCCTTTGGTGGTCTGATCGTTTTCAGCATTGTATACCGTCCGGTCTACTTTCTCCTCGATCAGCGATCGTTGTCCCTGTACCACTACTTCATCCAGCTCCTGGGTGGCTGCATCCAGGGTAACGGTACCCAGATTTACCTCGTTTCCCTTTTCTTTAATTTCAACAGAAGCCACATCAAAAGTCTGGTAACCAATAAAGCTAATGGAAACTTTATAGTTACCTGCCGCGATATTTTTGATTTCAAATTTTCCCTGGTCGTCAGCCACTGTACCATCTACCGGTTTGCTGGTAGCAGGGTCTATCAGGGCTATGGTGGCATAAGGAATGGGGTCTTTGGAAACGTCGTCTATTACGGTTCCCACAATGCGTCCGTCGCCTTTAGGAATGCCGGCATTGGGAACGGCTGTGGTAGTATTATTAGACTGGCCTGCCTGCGGACTATTGGGTTGGCCACCCACTGGTGTCTGTGCCCAGGCTACCATGCTAAAAGTACATATGGTTAGTAAAATTAATATCGATTTCATGGGTGTGTATTTAAACTTGATAAGACAATAATGTTCAAAATAAAAGAGTAATCGCCTATTAAAAAAGCACAATAGATCATTGGTCAGTAAATGTAGACCATAGCCACATTCTAAACGACAAAGTCATTGTAAGGTGATGACAGCGGAAAAAACCGGTATTGGCAGATAAATACACAGATTCTATCGGTAAAGCCATTCAGCTGATCTATGTGGTTATTTGTTTTGGCGGGTTTACCTTACTTTTGTAAATACTTTATTTACCTTTATTGTTATGGTTGCATCCTCCGTACGTCCTTATATTTCACCACTGATCCACGTATTGGTTTGGGCTTTACTGGGATTTTTATTGCTGCTTTATCCGCCGCTTTCCTGGCAAAGTTCATTACAGATTACCCTTCCCGATCAGTTCTGGATCAAACAGGGTATTGTGTTTTGCCTGCTGATTGCTATTTTTTATGTGAACGCGAAAATATTGGTGCCGAAACTCTTGTTTAATAACCGGAATGCCTGGTTTATCGCGTTAACCATAGCAGCCTCGGTGTCACTGGTTTATTTTGCGCAAATGGTAGATGCCTGGCTAAACCTGCGGGAACTGATGCACCAAGCTTTTCATCCGAACGACGACAGCGCCCCCCGGCGGAGAGAATCATCTTTTGATGTTTTCATGTTTTTAATAACTCTGCTGGTATTGGGGATTAGTACCAGCGTAACGGCCGTACAGAAATGGCAGAAAGATGCCCTGCTCCGGCAGCAACTGGAACAGCAGAAAGTTAGCTCCGAACTTTCGTTTCTGAAAGCACAGATTAATCCGCATTTCTTTTTCAATACACTGAATAACATTTATGTGCTTACTACCCTGAATGTGGAAACGGCCCGGCAGGCGTTGCACAAATTATCCAGGATGATGCGTTATGTGCTGTACGAAACCAAAAAAGATACTACCCTGCTGAGCCAGGAAATCGCTTTTGTGCAGGACTACATCGAGCTGATGAAACTCCGCCTGACGGATAAGGTAGAAGTAACCTTTGAAAAACCCAATGGGGTAAACGATGTGCTCATCTCCCCTATGCTGTTATTGCCTTTTATTGAAAATGCTTTCAAACATGGGGTAAGCGCGCAGTTGCCCAGCCGCATTTATATCGCGATCAGCCAGCACAGTCCGTTGCTGCAAATGCAGGTAGTGAATACCATGTTTACTGAAAAAGGTTTGTCATTTGAGGAAAGCCATGGCATTGGCCTGGTGAATACAAAACGAAGGCTTGATTTGCTGTATCCCAACCATCATATGCTTTCGGTAAATGAAAATACGGATAAGAATGAATATCAGGTACATTTAACCCTCGATTTGTCATGAAAACGTTGAACTGCATCGCGATTGACGATGAGCCGCTGGCCCTGGAGCTGGTGAGTTCATTTATTGCGCAGACCCCCTTTTTACAGTTGGCCGGTCGTTACAGTAGTGCGGTTGACGCGTTGCAGGCCATCCATACCCAATCGATAGACCTTATTTTCCTGGATATCCAGATGCCCGGACTCACCGGTATTGAACTGGCCAGGGTGCTGGACCGGGAGCGAAATCTAAATGCGCCTCGGGTTATTTTTACCACTGCCTTCGATCAGTTCGCCCTGGAAGGATATAAGGTAGATGCGCTGGATTATTTGTTGAAACCCTTTAATTATGAGGAATTTCTAAGGGCAGTAAGCAAAGCACATGCTTACGCCAAATTAGTAAATAACCCAATGCCAGCCTCCGCGCCGGCCCAGCCTGAACCTGAAGAGGATTACCTGTTCTTAAAAGTGGAGTACCAGCTGGTACGAATACCCTATAACAACATATTGTATATTCAGGGACTGAAAGACTATGTAAAGGTTTATTTAAAAGATACTACCAGGCCGGTATTATCGCTTACCAGCCTGAAGGCTTTGGAAGAAAAACTACCCTCCCGCAGGTTTATGCGCATCCACCGGTCGTTTATTGTTTCCCTGGCACAAATCAAAGCGGTTACCCGGAATACCGTGCAAATCAATGAAGTCAAAATTACGGTAAGCGAGCAGTACAAAGATGCTTTTAGTCAGTTTTTAAACCGCTGGACCCCCTGATTTTATTACAGGATATATTCATTATTAACAGGTTTTACCGGCTCAGGAATATCCTGTTCGTTTAGCGTTTCTAACGTATTAATTTCTATCGTTCTTACAATGCTATCCATGGGCGTATCAAAAGGACTGTTTTCAAACGGATTCATAATGGATACCCCATTGTTATAAGCCGCGAAAAACACAAAACCGATCAGCCAGCCAAAAAAAATGGCCCATCCGCCAATCAGGTCGGTCAGCACCATGGTATTGAGAATGATAAAAAACCAGATAAATATCCTGGTAAAGTAAATGTAGCTGGTAGGAAACACGGTATTCTTAATGCGCTCGCATCTTCCCATGCTATCGCAAAACTGAATCAGCAGGTAATTGATTTCCTTAAAACGGAAGCCATCTATACTATTGAGCTGTGACAGCGTTTCCAGGTCATGCGACTGGAGATTCAGAATGGCGTTGGGCACATTGGATTTTTTTCTCACCTGCTCAAAATCTTCTTTTTCCAGGTATTGCTTATAACTGGTATCGCTGATTTTTCTTAAAGCATACTTCAGGGTATACAGGAATGCCAGGTGGCGGTAAATCATTCTTTTCTGAAGAACTTTAATCTGGCTGTTATCGAAACTGTCGTTGCTTTCCCGCACATAAGCCAGCAACCCCCGGGTCCACGAGCGCGAATCGTTTACCAGTGCGCCCCAGATGATGCGGGCCTCCCACCAGCGTCCGTACGCCTGGCTGTTATTAAAACCAATAAAAAAGGCAATGGCCGTTCCCAGTACGGTGGAAAGCATAGCCGGCACTTTAAAATAATTGTTGATGCCCCGGTCGTAAATCAGATAAACGAGGAGGCAGGAAAAAATAATAAACAGATCGAACTTCCAGGTTCTTTTCAACACCTGCGCCAGGGTCCAGTCTCTTTTGATCAGCATGTTCTTATAAGGTTTAGTTGAAGCATTAGTTGCTGTGCAAACGGTTTTTTTCAAATATTAAGATTATTTTGTTTCCTGTTACCTAATCTGTTCATTTAATTTCCGATAGGCTGTGCGAAGTTATTTATTCATCGTAGTTATAATCAAATTATTGAAAAGCCAGGAAGCCCCTGTAGAGGTCATGAAAGCAGCCCTACAGCAGGCCTGATTAGCTCATCAGCTAAATGGGAGACAACAAAGTCTATTGACAATTCTGTTTTAGTAGTAGTATTATACTCCATCGAAAGTATTGTATCCATATTTAAGATGTAGTGGATGAAAATGCTGGAGTTCCTTCGCGATATTATGAAATAATAAGCCCTAGTGATTATAAATGTACAGAGCAGGCAACCAGACACAAACACGAAAGCTATCCCAGCTAGATAACTTCCGCGCAGGAAGAATTTTGTTTTCTGGAAACAAAATACTTTTCAAAACAAAAACCTTGGCCGGGAGTTAAATCTGGATACTTAAACAAAATTAGTTATGAAAAGATTCTTTAAATTTGCAAGTTTGCTAGCTATCGCTGCTATGCTATTTACAGCTACTCCTGCCATTAGCCAAACCGGTCCTGATGAATCAACTACGCAAAATGATCGTAGATATGATGACGATGATGGTTTCGATTTCGGCTGGCTTGGGCTGCTAGGCCTTTTGGGGCTTTTTGGTTTAAGGCGTAGGCATGACCATGACATTGACCATCGGACTACTACTACTCCCAGATAAATTAAGGATTCAAGAGAACATCTAAAAGGAGATTTAGTATCCTTTTGGATGCTTGAAATTTTTTCTACTGCTTAACACGCCTCTAAAACGTAAGTTGCTTTCAGGCTTTTCAATATTTTGATCATAACTATTTACTAATAATAAATATCGTTTTCTAACCTGAATCCATAATAACATCATAACCCATATAGATTGCTTCTACCAGAAAAAGTAATTCCACAACACGATGTTAAAATATTTTCTCTCTCTGCTCCTTGTTGGCTGGTCGCTTCAACCTGTATTTGCACAAGCTTCTGCCTCTACCGAATCTGGTATCCACCTGGTTGTTCGGGGCGATGATATGGGCTTTTGTCATGCCGTAAACGAGGCCATTATCGAATGCTACCAAAAAGGGATGATGAAAAGCGTGGAGCTGATGCCCCCTACCCCCTGGTTTCCGGAAGCCGTAAACATGCTCAAAGCACATCCTGACCTGGATGTGGGCATTCACCTGACCTTAACCAGCGAATGGGAAAATGTAAAGTGGCGCCCCCTTACCCAGGCACCCACCCTTACCGACGAAAACGGTTATTTCTTCCCCATGAGCTTCCCCAATCCTGATTATAAAAACCACTCCCTGAAAGAACAGGACTGGAACATCGAGGAAATTGAACAGGAATTGCGGGCACAAATAGAATTGGCTGTTAAGGAAATTCCCTGGATCAGCCACCTGTCCGGCCATATGGGCTTTAATTCCATCGATGAAAAAATAAATGAAGTGTACGAAAAACTCGCCAAAGAATACGGCCTGTCTATTGATCTGAAAGCGATGGGAGTGCAGCGGGCTTCTTATGAAGGGCCGCATAAAACCTTTGAAGAAAAAGTAAAAAGCTTCACTAAAATGCTGGAAGGCCTTTCGCCCGGTACCTATATTTTTGTAGACCATCCCGCTTACGATACGCCCGAAGTACAGGCCATTTACCATATTGGTTACGAAGATGTAGCCGCAGACCGGCAGGGTGTAACCGAGCTGTTTACCAGCGATGCCATTATGGAGGTGATTAGAAAAAAAGGGATTGAGCTGATTAGCTATGCAGATCTGGTTAAGAGGGGTAAAACCGGAGGAAAATAAATTACGGGTTCTTTGTTTTTATTCTAACAATTGCAATCCGGAATAATAGCATCCTGCAGGTCCATTTTCATAAAAAGTATATCCGCAAAAGCATACGTATGGTAAGGGCGGGTTTCCCGAAAGCCATACGATTGGTACAAACGAATGGCCGCTTTCATTGGAGTAGCGGTATCCAGTAATACTGAATGATAACCTTTTTCCTTTGCTTTCCGAATAATGGCATTCATCAGTAATCTGCCATACCCTTTTCCCCGAAAGGCAGGCATTACATACAGCTATTTGATTTCACAGGTGGTGTGATTGTGTTGCCTCAGTGCAATGCAACCCGCATACTGCCTTTCAGCTTCATCGTAAAGCAATAACAAATGACCTGCCGGAGCCTGATAGGCTCCGGCAGGTCATTCATTTCATGTTGATACAGGTCGTGGCTTACGTATTCTTTAATTCCTTCATAATACTGCCATAGCAGCCGGTTTACTGCTGAAAGGTGTGCGTAACCATCGGAAATCACATATTTGCCTGCAGAGATTAACATTTTAGTTATTCGGCATACGCTTTTTCGGTTGTACTTACCCGGTAATTCCACTGGTGGGTATCAGGTTCGTTGCCATAGCGGATGCTATCCAGTTTTTGCTTCAGCTGATACATCCGGGCATCTTCCTGTACATAAGGATGGTATTTTTCACCTTCAATAGCAATCATTTCAAAAGGAGCGATTACAGTGGCGGTTCCTATGCCGAACGCTTCTATCTGTCTGCCACTTTCAAAGGCAGCCTGTAATTCTTTATA
Source organism: Cyclobacteriaceae bacterium (assembly GCA_041745535.1). Lineage (GTDB taxonomy): Bacteria > Bacteroidota > Bacteroidia > Cytophagales > Cyclobacteriaceae > JBGTIS01. The sequence goes on from JBGTIS010000232.1 coordinate 10,643, forward strand.
GCTGATCTTTCGTACTTCCACCGGAAAGCCCAGGTCTTTGGCAATGGTAATTAAGGTATCCCGCGTTACGCCATCCAGTATGGTATCGGTAGTAGGTGGCGTAACAAATGTGCCATCGATAAAAAACCCAATGTTCATGGTGCCGCTTTCCTCAATGTATTCGTGGCGCCGGGCATCGGTCCAGATAATCTGGTCAAATCCTTCTTTTTTTGCTTTTTCGAACGGATAAAAAGAGCCTCCGTAATTGCCACCACATTTGGCATAGCCGGTACCCCCTTCGGCAGCCCGCACATAGTGCGTCTCTACTTTCACTTTCAATGGCTGGGCATAATACTGGGCTATGGGGCAGCAGGCAATCATAAACAGGTATTCGTTCGCCACATGTACCCCCAGTTGCGAATCGGTAGCGATCATAAAGGGCCGGATGTACAGGGCGTTGCCCGGCTGATCAGATACCCATTGCTGGTCGGTAGCTGTTTTACCAAAAGTGAAATTGTTAAAATTAAATTCGATGGCCCGGCTTTGTGCCACGTGTTTTACCGGTATGTTCAAAAATGGTTTCATAGTCATTTTATTTACCTGTTGTACTCAATAAGGGAAAATAGCGTTCTTCCAGAATATTAATATGATGGATAGGGTGGCCGGCAAGCACAAAGCCCAGTGCCAGTACCGAAATTTTTATGTGATTGGAAGTGCCAACACGGTACAGCATTTCATCTGTAAAACTTTTGAATAAGGTAATACCGCACTGCCGTACCAAAGTAAATTCTGCCAACAAATCGTCAACAGTTCGGGTTTCTGCATCAGTATAGTTGCCGAATGCGGTTTCGTCAAATCCCTGTAAATGGGTTTGATCGTTTCTTGCAAACCGGAGGGCCCGGTATGCCAGAATCCTTTCGGTATCGAGCAGGTGCTGCAGCACGTTTTTCGCCGTCCATTTGCCTGGTGCATAGGTGCGGCTGCCGAGCTCATGCAATAAATCTCTGTTTATATGTGCTACTATGCTGCCATACTGCACCAGCGCGTCTATCACCGGCATATCATCTACCAAACGGATATACCGGTCGTAGAACTGAGGCATTTCCTGTAAATCAGATTTTTTTAAGGCTGTAGGCATCGTATTATGTTTTCTTTCTGGTTTTCTAAACTTACCTGCCGAAGGGTAAACTTTTACAAAAGTCTGAAAAATTTTATTACCAATACAGATACAATTTTATTATTTTTGATCATAACAGTTTATTAAAATAAATGAAAAGTAAGAAACTGCTGTACCAGAAAATTGCCAGTAGTCTGGAAAAGCAAATCGTAAGTGAGGTGCTGAAGGCAGGTGACAAACTACCCTCCATCCGGGTAATGTGTCACGAGCATGGCGTAAGCATGAGTACAGCTTTGCAGGCGTATTACCACCTGGAAAGCAAAAATATGAGTGTATCGAAACCGCAGTCGGGCTATTATGTATCGTATGCAAAG
>JBGTIS010000233.1:0-1820 GCA_041745535.1 Cyclobacteriaceae bacterium
TATATTTCCGGCAATAATCAGGTCAGTATTTTCCAAAAAGTTATAATATTTCCTAATTTGTGCGGCATAAACATAACACCGCCATTTTATTAAATTAACACATGATTTTATTTACATATAGTTGGGCCATTGGGAACAACTCTGTTACATATGCACACATGAATAAGCTTTTTATACTTCTGATTATTACAGTAACCCTTGTTGGTTGCAAACATAGCTACCCTCAAGAAACGAACCACCCTGCCACTGAAATCTCAGAACCTAAAGGCGTTGACAATATTGCCTATCGATGGGGGCAGATGGCACTCACGGCCACCGCACACGACACCGAAAAATTTAATCCCAGACCCACCATTACCTCTCGTTATCTGGCGCTTATTTTCGTAGCTGTTTTTGATGCCTGGTCAAGGTTTAATGATAGGGCAATCCCTGTTTATCTGGAAGGTGTGGAAAGGAGGCCGGAAAATGAGCAAACCCTGAAAAACAAACAAATAGCCATCAGCTATGCCGCTTTCCGGGCAATGAATGAATATTATTATGCAGATAAGGCGTTGTTTTCAAATTTTATGAGAGAATTGGGATTAGACCCTACCAACGAGTCTTTGGACCCGACTACGCCGGAAGGAATTGGGAACCTGGCCGCCAAAGCAGTGATAGCGGCCAGAAAAGGAGACGGCTCCAACCAATATGGCGAGGAAGAAGGGTCATCCGGACAACCTTATTTCAATTATGTAGGCTACAAACCGGTAAATTCTGTAGATGAAAATGTTGATCCGAATCGTTGGCAGCCAAAATACTTTTCAGATAAAAAAGGGGGGCAATTCGCGCCTGAATGTTTAACACCATTCTGGGATAAAGTGCAGCCCATCGCCTTAAAATCCGGAGACCAGTTCCGTCCTGGCCCTCCTCCGATGATTGGCTCTGACCAGTTAAAAATGGAAGTGCGGGAAGTAATAGAAATGCAGGCAAATCTGACAGATGAGCAAAAAGCGCTGGTCGAATTTATGCGGGATGGTCCCCAATCTGTACAACAGGCCGGACATTGGCTGAAGTTCGCGCAAGATGTATCCAGAAGAGACCATCATACACTTGACCAGGATGTAAAAATGTATTTCTACAACCAGGTAACGGCCATGGATGCTTTTATCGCTTCGTGGGATTCGAAAATGTTCTATGATTATGCCCGACCGTATGCCCTGGTGCACCAGTATTATGAAGACGAAATCATAAAAGCCTGGGGTGGAGAAGGTAAAGGCATGGTGGAAATAAAGGGAAAAGACTGGAGACCGTATTCTCCTGAAACATTTTTGTGCCCACCTTTTCCCAGTTATGTGTCAGGCCATAGCACCATTAGCGGAGGTTGTGGTGAAGCTTTGAAATTATGGACAGGGAGTGATGAATTCGGGGAAAAAGTAGAAATAGTGGCAGGCGCCATGACCGAGCCTGATAACCTGGGAGATACGGTAGTTATCGAGTTCCCCACATTTACGCGAACCGCTGAAATGGCAGGTATTTCCAGGGTTTTGGGCGGATACCACATTCAGGCAGATAATGTAGCTGGTCTGGAATTAGGAAGAAAGGTAGCCAGGGAAGCCTGGAAATTCTATCAGAACCATGTAAGGGAATAACGGTATACAACAGGCATGGCTGCCGCACCATAGTTAGTATCAGAAAGGGGCAGTATTTCAGTGCTGTAACGTGACAAAATCACCCTCTTTTACGCCATTGCAGTGCCGCAACGTGACAAAATCACCTTCTTTTACGTCATTACAACGCTACGATGTGACAAACTCACTTTCTTTTACGCCATTGCAGTGCCG
>JBGTIS010000234.1:0-12909 GCA_041745535.1 Cyclobacteriaceae bacterium
TCCATCAGAAATGGTTAACTCATAGGTTTTTTCTTCAGGAGCATCGTCTTGCGTTACTTCTTCTACTTTCTGTACTTCCCAGGCCGCGTAATCAGAGCCTTCAAAATTGGTCTTGATGGCATCAGGAAGATCTTCATATTGGATTTCAGTTCTACCATTTTCGACCACTGCTACAATAGCTGTGTTGTCTTGTTCTATTTAGTTTCCCTTCGGAACGTCTTTCTTTCCAATGGAAATCAGGTTTGTAAGCAAGCGGTAAGCACCAGGAACCCCGGCAGGAATTTCCCGGAAAAATGACAGACCAGTATAAATATAATACCCTTTGCCGTATTTAGTAACCAACAGGCTACCATTGTTTACTTTTTCGTCCGGATCGTTTAATGACAAAATAGCTTCATAATGTTTGTCCCACTCATTGGGAAAATACAGGCCTCTTTCCTGTACCCAGCCACTGAAATCGCTTTCCGTAATTTTATTCGGATTGTTTAACAATGAATGGTTTGGCTGAAGAAAGTGTATCTCAGCCGTTTCATCGGTTACCCTGTCCCTCGATAAAGTAATAGGATATGGGCCAATCTTGTCAGTTACCAGGGCATGTGCCGTATTATATTGAACAATCAGCGTTCCGCCATTCTCAACATATTTCATCAGATCATTTCTGTAATACCTGAGCCGATCGACTGTGTTAAATGCCCTTATCCCTAAAATTACCGCGTCCAGATTTTCCAGAAAAGCCAGGTTCATGTCTTTATTTTCCAGCATAATTACCTGATAACCTATTTGCTGAAGGCCCTTGGGAATGTCGTCACCGGCACCCATCAGGTAACCAATTAAATTTCCTTTTTTCTTAAGATCCAGTTTTACTATCTTGGCCTGGGCCTCCATGAATATGGTTTGAGTGGGAATATGTTCATAATCGATAATGGTTAAGCTTTTATTATAAGTTTTCCCATCGATGGTAGCTACTGCTGACACATTGCCTTCACTTTTATCTTCCGTAGAGTTAATTTTAAAGGTAACAGGCATTTCTTCAGACTTTTCTTTAAAAGAAAAAGGAATGGAAGCTGGTTCAACTATCCAGCCATCGGGCACAGTAAGAGATACATTACCACTAATATTTTCTTTACCCGATTTTACTAAGATTTTAATTTCTTTGGGGCGTTCATCGGCAAAAACATAAACAGGCTCCTGAATATTAAGAAATACCGGAGGGGTTATTTCGAAAGGACGAATGGTTTCTCCTTTGGCAGGATCGTTTCTTTTATATACAACCGGCTTCTTTATTACTACCTCATCGCCATTAATTACCAGTGTAAAACTGGCCATTAACGGGGGGGGCGCTTCCGGTAACCCGATCAGGAACTGATCGGTTACTTCATACATAAATTCAGAGTCGGAATGTGTCTTTAACCAGTAAGGGCCAGAATAAGAAGCATCTTCAGGAATAGTCGCTTCAGTAGAAAAATTTAAGTCTTCGTTATTTTTCAACTGAAAATTCAATACGGTATCTTTTTCAACTCCGGTAAATGTTACACTTTTAAGCGTTACAGGCACTGCTGAACGATTAATAGCTTCAACATTAAGTGTGACAGCCTCACCAGGAGTGGCCCAGTATTCAGCCGGTTTAGGGATACTGTTACTTCTTAATCTTCTTCCCAAAGCATTTGTGCCGGTTCTTGCCTCCAGATACAATCCCAGGCATGACTGGATAATTAAATGTATTTCATCTTTTTTCACTTTTTTCCAGTATTCGTCTTCCAGTTTATCAAGGGCAGCTTCTGCTTTCAGCAGGCGGGGAACAATGGCTGAAGGGTTTTCCGGATCGAACAATTCGTCCGATTCTTTTAATAGGAGGCTTACTTTTTCGCCTCCCTTAACCCGGCTCCAGGAAGTATTAATTCCGTCGAACAAGTCTTCCTTTGCCATATCTCCGTTAATATGCCTGAAATACTCCAGGTTTGTACCGCGCGTTCCTGTTGAGCCAAATCCCTGGCACACATGTTTGCTTCGGCTTTCAGCAGCAATTTCTGTAACTGACTTACCCAGATAAGGAATGTAAGTACCACAATCGACCGCAATAATAGAATCGTTTACAGCGCTTTCTTCTTCAATTTTTTCAGAGAACCAACTGGTTTCGTTTAGTACAATTCGTTTGGGCTGCCAGGGAGGAAAATAAGTTAATTGCTCAGGATAAGCAGAAGAATCGCCCGCCAGTGAAAAAGCTTCTATAGCCAGAATAGCAGAAGAAGTATGATGCCCATGGCCTCCCCTGCCATCAGCAGGAAAGCGGGTTATAATTACATCGGGCCTAAATCTCCTGATGTTCCATACAACATCGGAAAGCACCTTATCTTTATCCCAAAGCTCCAGGGTTTCTTTAGCCGATTTTGAATAACCAAAATCGGTTGCCCTGGTAAAAAACTGCTTGCTGCCATCCACACCGCGGGCCATTAAAAGTTCCTGGGTACGGAGTACACCAAGCAGTTCTCTGATCTCCGGTCCGATCAGGTTTTGGCCGCCCGAGCCCCTGTTCAGGGCCAGATAAGCAGTATTCATTAATTTAACCTGCGATAAATAACCAATTACTACCTGGTTTTCGTCGTCAGGATGAGCCGCCAGATACATCGCACTGCCCACCACATTTAGTTTTTTGAGCGCTAATTGAATTTCTCCAACAGAAAGCAGTTTATCAGATTGGGCCCTTAGTTCTAAAGTTGATGTAATCGTCAATACCATTACAGCAAAAAAGAACGAAATCTTTTGAAGAGCTTTCATAAGTTATACCAAATTTTATTTTACCAAAAACAACAGGAAAGGATCAGCAGATAGCCCGCGTTGCTTTTTTATTATCCTGAAGAAATAAGTATAAAAAAGCTATTGCTCCAAATATAAGGGTAAGTTGTTAAAAAATAATAAGAATTAAGGATTCAATTATCTGTTTTGAGTAATAACCTACAGCTTATTCCAACCAATAGAAATAAACAGGCAGCATGAATCAGAAAATCAGCCATAAAAATAAATTGCCCCGAAGCTCATTAAAAACCCAATCAATGACCCTACCAGCACTTCAGAAGGTTTATGAACATTCAGGTACAACCTGGCTGAAATAACCAAACCAGATAAAAGTAAAATAGCTGTGAGTGGATATAAAAGCTGGTTCTCAGGGTACTTAATGCCAATGCCTACTAAAAATCCGATTAAACCAGCAGCACCGGCACTGTGAGCGCTTACTTTAAAAAATATGGTAATCAGGGAAATGATTAATACAATTAGGGTAATGGCTACCAAAATCACAATTAAAACAGTATTACCTCTGATTTTAGAGATAAACATATAGGTAGTAATCCCGTAAAAAATGGCTGTAAAAAAAAAGGGAACGATCCGATCGCGGCGTTCTTCCATCACGATTTTATGCAGCGATTCCTGTAATTTTCCGGAAGAATAAATTAAGGTGGTAATGCTGAGAAGCGGCAGAAAGAAAGTGGTAATGGCTACAACCAGCAGCATGCTATGGATGGCCGACCGGCTGATGGGCATGGTAACAATTGGGGCAAAGTAAAAAAGTATTGTAAATAAGAAAGTGGGCATCAATAACGGGTGCATTATAATTGATACCAAGATTGCTAATTTTCTGGTCATTACAACTCTTTTCTTAACCTTGCTACCGGAATTTGCAATTGTTCTCTGTATTTTGCTACGGTTCTTCTCGCGATATTATACCCTTTTTGTTTGAGAAGCTTTTCCAGTTTGTCATCAGAGAGCGGTTTCCTTTTGTCCTCATGATCAACCAGTTGTTTCAGGTAATTTTTTACTTCACGGCTACTTACATCTTCACCAGATTCGGTAGAAATGCCCTCGGAAAAGAAGTATTTGAGTGGATAAACGCCAAATTCTGTTTGAACCGATTTGCTGTTAGCCACCCTGGAAACCGTTGAAATATCCATATTAATTTCAGTAGCGATATCCTTTAGTATCATGGGCCTGAGTTTGCTCTCATCACCTTCCAGAAAAAAATCGTACTGGTACTTCACAATGGTTTGCATTGTATTCAGCAAAGTTTGTTGCCTTTGTTTAATAGCGTCGATAAACCATTTGGCTGAATCCAGTTTTTGCTTAACAAAAGTAACGGTTTCTTTAAGCTTTTTATCTTTCTTATTGCTTTTGTCATAAGCATCGAGCATGTCCGCATATGCCCGGTTAATTTTTAACTCAGGCGCGTTTCTGGAGTTTAAAGAAAGTTCCAGTTTGCCACTGTTATTAGAAAGAATAAAATCAGGAATTACATATTGTGTTCTTACCGTACCCGACTGCTCGCTACCTGGTTTTGGATTCAGTTTGGTAATAACCAGAATAGCATCGCGCATGGTATCGTCATCTACCCCAAGCTTTTTGGTTATTTTATCATAATGCTTTTTCGTAAATTCCTGAAAATGATCATCAATGATGTTAATAGCTGTATCCAATGATTTGCCATTATTCGATTTTCTTTGTAACTGGATTAGCAGGCATTCCTGAAGATCGCGTGCAGCGATACCAGGTGGATCAAAATTTTGAATCTGCTTCAGAATATCTTCTACCTCTTCCAGATCAGTTTCAACATTTTGTGAAAAGGCCAGGTCATTTATAATCGCTTCCAGGCTCCTTCGAATATATCCGTCTCCTTCAATGCTACCAATAAGCTGGCAGCCGATAGTGTATTGTCTTTCGTCTAACCCTAAAAAATTAAGCTGGCTCATCAGCTGATCGGTGAGTGTAGAGAAGGTAGCAATGGGCATATCCCGGTCCTCTTCATCACGATAGTTGCCATCGCCCTGCATTTTATAACCACTTATATCATCATCAGCAATATAATCTTCAATACTGATTTCCTCAGAATTATCAGTTTCGCCATCTTCGCTGAACTCTTCTTCGTTGCTATCGCTGGCTGTCTCTTCATTCTCCCGTCCCTCTTCCAGAGCAGGATTTACTTCAAGTTCCTGTTCAATACGGGTTTCTAATTCCGCCGTAGGAATTTGAAGCAGCTTGATAAATTGTATCTGCTGGGGTGATAATTTTTGGGTTAAAGTCTGGTTTAAACCAAGCTTTTGCATCTATTTGTACATTAAAAATATATGTAACTTATTAATAAAAGTATTAACATACCAAAATTCAAAGTTATTACATTATTCTGAAATTCTTTGATAAAAAGGCCAAAATATAGTTCTTTTGCAGGCAGTTATAGTACAATTCTAAGACTTTACATTAGCTTAATAAGTTACTGGAATTCAATAACTTTTAATGGTTAAATATAAAAATAAGAATTAGTTAAAAAAGGTCAATTTTAATATATATATGCAACTGGTAAGAAAGAAAATAAAAACGTTGCTTCAGGAAAGCACAATTGGCACAGAGGTTTTAGTAAAAGGCTGGGTGCGTACCAAACGTGAGAGCAAAAATGTAGTGTTCATTGCCCTTAACGACGGCTCTGCTTTACAGAATTTACAAATTGTCGCCGATCCGCTACAAATCAGTGATGAATTGCTGAAGCAAATTAATACCGGGGCCTGTATCGCAGCTTCCGGCCCGCTGGAGGCTTCTCACGGAAAAGGACAAAGCGTTGAACTGCAGGCCCGGCAAATTGAATTACTGGGTGCTGCCGATCCGGAAGAATATCCGCTTCAGCCGAAGAAGCATTCGTTGGAATTTTTACGGGAAATCGCGCATTTACGCCCCCGAACCAATACTTTTGGAGCCATTTATCGCATCCGGCATGCCATGATTTTTGCCATTCACCAGTTCTTTAATGAAAGGGGCTTTTATAATATTCATACGCCTATTATTACCGGATCGGATGCTGAAGGTGCCGGTGCCATGTTCCGGGTAACTACGTTGGATCCCATCAACCCACCTAAAACCGATGATGGAAAGGTCAATTACAAAGAAGATTTTTTTGGAAAAGAAACCAACCTTACTGTTTCCGGCCAGTTAGAAGCTGAACTGGCGGCACTTGCTCTGTCAGAGGTATATACTTTTGGCCCTACCTTCAGAGCTGAAAATTCAAATACTACCCGGCACCTGGCCGAATTCTGGATGATTGAGCCTGAAATGGCATTTTATGACCTGAACGAGGACATGGATCTGGCAGAAGCCCTGTTGAAGTACCTGGTGCGTTATGCGCTAGAAAATTGCAAAGACGATCTCGTTTTTTTGAACAGCCGAGCATTGGAAGAAGAAAAAATAAAAAAGCAGGAAGACCGTAGCGAACTTTCGTTACTGGACCGGCTGCAATTTGTACTTGAGAACCAATTCGCACGTGTTTCCTATACCGAAGCTGTTGACGTTTTAAGAAATTCAAAACCCAACAAAAAGAAGAAATTCCAGTTTTTGATTGAAGAGTGGGGTGCGGACCTGCAATCGGAACACGAACGCTACCTGGTTGAAAAACATTTTAAAAAACCAGTAATTCTTTATAATTATCCAAAAGATATCAAGGCTTTTTACATGCGGCAAAACGACGATGGGAAAACCGTGGCCGCTATGGATGTACTTTTTCCTGGTATTGGTGAAATTATTGGCGGTTCGCAAAGAGAGGAGCGCTATACTAACCTGTTAGCCCGTATTCAGGAATTGCATATTCCGGAAGATGATGTATGGTGGTACCTTGAAACCAGAAAATTTGGTACGGCCCCCCATAGTGGTTTTGGTCTGGGCTTTGAAAGGCTTATGGTATTTGTTACCGGTATGACCAATATCAGGGATGTGATCCCTTTTCCACGCGCCCCGCAAAATGCTGAATTTTAATACTTCTTTGATTACCTTCTGGGCTTTCGTAATTTACAGGTAAAAAACAAACTTTGGCAAAGCCTTCCCAGATTATTTCCGCTTCTTTCCCTTTTGAACCAACCTCTGGCCAAAAGCAATTTTTTCAACTTCTGGATGATTTTCTGTTGCGGAAATCAGGGGGTGAAAAGTCAGTACTGATGCTCAAAGGATATGCCGGAACCGGAAAAACTACACTGATTAGTTCGGTGGTAAAAATATTGCCTTACTTTAAATATAAATGGGTATTGCTGGCACCCACCGGGCGCGCTGCCAAGGTAATGGCTACTTACTCCGATAGCAAAGCATTTACCATACATAAATGTATATACCGGAGAGCGGCAGATCCTGTAGCAGGTCCACTACAGTTTAAAAGGCAAAAAAATTATTATACCAATACTTTATTCATTGTTGATGAAGCTTCTATGCTGGCTAATGATCCAGGTATGGGAAGAAATGGCTTATTGGCGGATCTCATTGATTTTGTATTTGAACACAACACCAACAAACTCATGCTGGTAGGCGATACGGCTCAGTTACCACCTGTAGGCCAGAGCATCAGTCACGGGCTTGATGTTCATTACCTGAACAGATTTTTCTCTTTATCGATTACCGAAGTGGAACTTACTGAGGTTACCCGACAGAGTTTGCATTCGGGTATACTTTTCAACGCTACCAGGGTGCGGGAACAACTTAGCCATGAAAAACTGAACATTAAATTTATCATCAGGAAGTTTAAAGATATATACAGAATGGATACCCAAAAGCTGGAAGATGGTTTGCGGTATGCTTATAATAAATATGGCATTGAAAATTCTATGGTAATTTGCCGGTCTAACAAAATGGCGGTACGCTACAATCAGTTTATCCGGCAACAGATTTTATTTTATGACCAGGAACTGGAAGCCGGCGATTATTTAATGATTGTTCGGAATAATTACTTTTTTTTGGACGATACTTCACCGGCAGGATTTCTGGCAAATGGCGATCTGGTAGAAATTATGAAAATCAAAAGATATGAGGAAGCGCATCAATTCAGGTTTGCCAACCTGGTGCTCCGATTAGCCGATTATCCTGAACAAGAAGAGTTTGAAGCCAAAGTAATATTAAATACCCTTTACTCGCAGGCACCGGCGTTAACCGAAGAGGAAAACGGTAATCTGTACGAAAGTGTGCTGGCTGATTATGGAGAGGTAGTAACCAAGAAAGAACGTAAAGAAGCCATACAGAAAGATGAATATTTAAATGCGCTTCAGGTTAAGTTTGCTTATGCTTTAACCTGCCATAAATCGCAGGGAGGCCAATGGGATGCGGTTTTTGCCGATCAGGGTTACCTCACCGATGAAATGCTGAATCAGGACTATTTGAGGTGGCTTTATACCGCCATTACCCGCGCTAAGAAAGAACTTTTTTTGATGAACTTTAATGACCTGTTTTTTTAGTGTAAAATCTATAATTATTTCATAAGGCTATTCAAAAAAGCAACAATTATTTTTATTTTACATAATGTACCGTGAATTTAAACTTACAAACTCATGTTATTTACCTGTAAAAAATTTTAATTCGCGAAAATTTTAAGTAGGAATAGTTTTTGTAATAATCGTATTAGTTTTTCATAAAATCAAATATCAGATCATGAGAAAATTAGTTATTCTGTTTGCTGGGGTTTTATTAATGTATACCCAGTTACATGCACAACAAGCCAAAAAAGAATTAGTAGAAGGGCCTCAAATAACATTTGAGGAAAGCTCACACGATTTTGGTGATATTGAGCAAGGTGATAAAGTGAATTACACCTTTAAATTTGAAAACAGTGGTACTGAACCTTTAATTCTTTCCAATGTGCTAACTACCTGTGGATGTACCGCATCTAAATGGCCCCGCGAGCCCATCGCTCCAGGTGAAGGTGGTGAAATTGAAGTTTCTTTCAACAGCGCGGGAAAAATGAATAAGCAGAATAAGGTAATTACCATAGTTTCCAACGCGGTTAATTCACAGGAAAGAGTTAAAATTACTACCAATGTATTACCCAAAAGTGGCACTGAATAGTAAGTAGAAATTGAATAGTTTATATAGAAATGCTGGTTTTAACACACCGGCATTTTTTATTTATTGGGGGGCTAAACTGGTTGGCATAATTAAACCAAGGTATTTAAAAAATTTTACACCAAAATTATACCCTAAAAAAAGTTAATTTTCAGTTACAAATATACTGATATTACAAGCAGTAACCAGAGTGTTTGGTACAAATTAGCCCTCTAAAATCATTTTTTCCATTGTTTGGTAAATATTACTTTTAATTTCCTTTACCTCGTCCAGTGTTAATCCGGTGGTATTCAATGGGGGCCCTATTTTCACTTTTATGGTTCCAGGACGAATAGCCAAAGAGTTAGGTGGGAATAACTTACCAGCATTTAATATGACAATAGGTAAAATAGGGGTCTGGGTTTCCACAGCTATTCTGAACGCACCATCATAAAATGGTTTCAGTGCCTGTGAAGTCCGGTTCATGGTACCTTCAGGAAAAATAAAAATGGAGATGCCTCTCTTTATCAGTTCAGAAAGCTTTTTGATACTCTCATTTCTGCTTTTCACACTTGAGCGGTCAACCATTACACACACTGCTTTCACAATTAGGCCAAGTACCGGAATTTTACCTAATTCTGTTTTGCCCAGCGGCCTGAACTGACCGGGCAAAAACAGCGGCATGGCCGGGGTATCTAAAAATGAGGTATGATTGCAAACATAAATAAAGGCATTGTGTTTCTTAAAATGTTCATTTCCTTCCGCTTCATACCGGATAAAGGTTAGTATGCTAAATACCTTAGCCCAAATTCGAATAGAGAAAAAGCTAATTGTTCTGAACTTTTCACCAAAGAGTACAGGTGAGATCATAAAAGGAAACAGAATTAGCATTGAAATGGTAAATACAAGAAACACCCACAAGGCATAGAGTTTCAGGAATACTTTTTTCAAGGGAAATTATTTATCAGGGAGTACCTGAAATTATTAAATCAGACAATTGTAATAAGAAAAAAAGCCGGGATCTGAGCAGACCCGGCTTTGATTTTAAAAGTAATTAATATTGTGATTATCCAAGCTGGAAGGTAATCGGCAGTACCATTCTAACTTTCACGGCTCTACCTCTTTGCTTACCAGGCTTCCATTTCGGTGCGCCTTTCAGTACGCGGACGGCTTCTTCATCACATCCGGCGCCAATACCCTTAATAGCTTGTACTTCGGAAATTGAGCCATCAGTTCCTACCACAAACTGTACAAATACTTTGCCTTCAATACCCATTCGTCTCGCCTGAGAGGGATACTTCAGATTTTTCTGTACATACTGATAGAAAGCCTGCATACCACCTTGTGGTGTAGGCTGTTCCTCAACCACGGTAAAGATTTCATCTGCTACTTCTTCTTCAGGAGCCTCTTCAAAAACCATTTCCTCGATTTGAGTTTCTTCAGTAATCTCAACATCCAGATCTATCTCGATTTCTTCCTCGATTTCTTCTTCATCGGGTACTTCGACAATTTCCGGTTGTTGAATTTTTGGTGGTGGTGGTGGTGGCTGCTCAGTAGGTGGTATCTCCATCACATCTTCAAATTCGTCCTTTACCGCACCCAGATCTACCAATCCACTGTCATCATAAGACTTCCACTCGAAAGCCATGGTGACTACTAAGAGACTCAAAACCAATCCGATACTTAAAAAAAGACCTGTTTTCTTTTGTAAGTCTACTTCTGGTTTCTTTTTTGCTTCCATTAGATAAATTTTTGAATTAGATAAATTTTTGAATAGTATATTTAATATGTAATATTAACACGTAAATTACTATAAAAATTCAGAGATTACAAAATTTTTTTCTCTGCTGAACCCTTATAATTTGTAAATAGCATAGAATACGGCATAACCTGATAGGCAGCCCAGTACATTAGCTATCGCATCGAGCATTTCTACCATACGCCCTGAAACTAATAATTGACCCAGTTCCAGAAATAACGCATATGTTATTGATATTATCAACCCAAATATTACAGCATTGTTTCTCAGTTTATAAAAGGTACTTTGCTTGGTAAATCCGACAATCATCAGAAAACTGAGTATGCAGAATACAAACCCATGAGCGAATTTATCAAAGCTCATGACATCGGTATGTGCCATTTGGGCGCCTGGCATTAATACTAACAGAATGATCAGGGTTGCCCAGGCAAATGTGTATAAGTTATATCGAAGGAACATTAGGGTTCATCTTCCGGTCAGTAAATTTCAAAACTACAATTGGGTTATGGCTATCCAATTATTTCCTTATAGGCTTCCACGCTAAGCAGTTCGTCCAACTCCGACGAATTGGTAATTTCTATTTTAATCATCCAACCTTTTTCATAAGGTGATTCGTTAACCAGTTCCGGCGTGGATTCCAAATCCGGATTTATCTCAATTATTTTTCCCGATACAGGCATAAAAAGCTCAGATACTGTTTTTACTGCTTCTACGGTTCCAAAAACTTCTCCAACGGCAATTTCCTCCCCATCATGTTCAATTTCTATATATACGATATCGCCTAATTCGCTCTGGGCAAAATCGGTAATGCCAATATAAGCTTCATTGCCTTCTATTTTTATCCATTCATGATCCTTTGTATATTTCAAATCCTGAGGTATAGTCATAATGTTTAATTAGTTTAAGTTTTGCCAAAAATACATTCTTTTTTCTATGATAAAAATAGTATAACCGTGGCAAAATCAATATTCCAGACAGTTTTATATTATACTATTTTTTATATTTGCCTGTTCTGATAGTTGAATAATAAGTTAGTTGCTGTGAATTTTGCATACAAGTTTTTTTATCATACCATTCATTTGGTATTTTATGCCTTTTTTAAAAAAGCATTTTATACTATCGCGAAGGAAATCCCTCAAGATAAACCTGTGCTGCTGGCCTGTAATCATCCTAATTCCTTTCTGGATGGATGCCTATTTGCCGCTTTTCAAAAACAGCCCATCTATTTTATCGCAAGAGGTGATGCGATGAATACCCCTCGCAAAAAATGGTTATTCAGATTATTCGGTGCCATTCCCATTTTTCGCCTTCAGGAAGGTATCGAAAATCTTCATTTGAATAAAAAAACGTTTGAAGAATGTGAAACGTTGCTTAAGAAAAATGCTAAAATCATTATTTTTTCAGAAGGCATTTGTATCCACGAAAAGCGAGTTCGAAAACTTAAAAAAGGAACAGCGCGGTTGTTCTTTCAAATTGAAGAAAATCTTGATTTTAGTTTAGACATACAGGTTATACCTGTTGGCTTTAATTATACCTATTTTCAGCAACCAGAGGCAGAAGTTATGATTAACGTAGGGCAACCGCTGGATATGTCTCAGTATATAAGTCAGTACAAAGAAAATAAAGCACGGGCTATCAATACCCTTACCAACGACCTGGAAAATAAGCTTAAAGAAGAAGTAATTGTTATTGACAAAAAAGAAGATGAACCGCTTGCTGAACAACTGTTACCCATGATCAGAAATGAACGCGAAGAGCCAGCTTTAACCTGGAAAATCAAGGAAAAAGAACGGTTTATACAGGAAAAACAGGTGTGCGATATGGTAAATGACCTTTCAGAAAACCATAAAAATGATTACATCAGTTTCAAAAAGAAGGTAAACGAATATTATGAAACTTTGAACCATTACCGGTTACAGGATCGTGCTTTCAGCCAGACCGGCCATTTGGGTTTTGGACAATGGGTATTGCTTTTTATAGGATGGCCTGTTTTTATGATTGGCTTTTTACTGAATGTGCTGCCCATATGGGCTGGAAGAAAACTGGCGCGAAAAGTAGTTACCAACAGCGTTTTTTATACTTCTGTGCTTGTAGTAAGCGCATACCTTTCGTATTTGCTGATCCATATTCCCATTCTTATTACTATTGGATTAATCTTTGGCATCTGGGTAGCAATAATCGCTTTAATTATGACCCCAATAGCTGGTTATTTTGCCCTGTATTATTACCGAATATGGAATAAAGGAAAAGACAGGCTACGATTTTTGCGTGCGCGGAAAAAAAATCCTGCTGTAATTGGTGAACTTAACAGGCATAGAAACCTTATA
>JBGTIS010000235.1:0-21709 GCA_041745535.1 Cyclobacteriaceae bacterium
CTGTTGATCAGAATATCAATTTGACCAAAAGCATCCATGGCTTTTCTGGCCAGTGATGCGGCCAGCTATATGGTTGGCTCCATGCTCACGGTTGATGGTGGCTGGACAGCAAAATAGTAATCAGGTAATTAATGCAATCCCGTTAAGTTCTGCAAAAGCTAATTTTTGCATACATCCGTATTTCTATTCCAACTATCAAATATCAGAATAGGAAGTTGGATGTAGCAAATATTTATCTGATCTCAGATAATTATGGGCATATTCAGGTTTCGCGTTAAATTCCTTCCATTCCGGATCATCTGAAAAAGTTTTCCACTGGGCATCTCGCGCACTCATATTCTCAAAAGTGGTCATATACATCAGATTGGGCATCTGGCTACCGGCTAATACCCGGCCGTAGAAAACAGTATTAAAACCCAGGCGATTAAAAATACTCATTTCACCTTCATTAAACTGGGCAACTTTATTCTGATGAAGCTTTTCGGTAGCTGCTTCATAGCTGCGCAGTTCGTAAATTCTCTCCGAAGGTGCTGAAGATAACTCCGGCACTTCCAGCATGGGCATACCACTGAATGCTTCCATCAGGATCGACTCGTATCGCTGATAGGGTGGCTTGTCATAAGGAGCATTGAGGTAATCCTCGCCCGATGACGCATAGGACTGGTCTTTCGCCAGAATTTTATCCAGGTTGATAAATTGCTCAATGCTGGTGAAAGGAATAAGCACATAGATGGCCGAATCGCTGGCGGCATTGTTGTCGGTACCTGTGGCAGACTTGAACACGCCCACATGCGTAATACCTGCCCGGTGCAAAGCGGGTTGATATGCGTTTTCAAGGTACTGGTCCAGGTGATTCTCCTGGTTATCGCTATTAAAGTGATATATTTTAAGTTGGTAATAGGTATGATTCTGTGCAAATCCTGGCGTTTTCAGACCCAAAATCGCAGCAGAAAAAATCATTAAAATAATAAGTAATTGAGTTTTGTGATTGTGCATATCGGTAAATTTAATAGTAGCAAAATTAAAATTAGTTTAATCTTCCCCTCTTGGTGGTATTTTCACCTCAAGCAACAAAATAATACTAACATCCGATTGAATTTTTAAATTGGTAATTCTTCAAGAATAGCTTTTTTAAAGGATTGAAGAAATTTTACATTTGTTTTTACTGATTCTTTTTCAAAAAAATAGCGCCAAGTTTCGAAGGGTTTGTTATTATCTTTCAATAATGTATCAAAACTCAGATTATCAATTTGCCTTTCTTGGCATACTTTAACTTTTATGTGTGTCTGGATTTTTCCATTTAACTTTTTAAAAGCCTTTTCTAAATCATGATTTGATCCGCGATTCCATTTATTTTTTTTCTGAAAGTATAATGTTTTTAAACCCAGTTCTATAGTAAATGCAAGCATAACGATAAACGGAAGAATACTTTCGTCTTTTGTACTTGAGAATTTAAATAAATTAGGTTTATTCTTCTCTTTGAAATTCTGCCATAATACCTCACCAGCTAAATTGTAAGTATGAAAAACCTTCATTAGGGCATTAAAATTAACTTTTAGTTCAATATCATCTTGCTTTTTCAAATGGTGATTTGTTTATGACGAATAACTTAACTTGTTTTTCTCATACTCAAATAAAAGAAGTAATGATAAAAATTAATGTAATGGCCGTGCAGGCCAGAATCAGCGTGCCTACACTATGAGACTGGTACCCTTGCTTAATGTTCATGCCCGTAAGCTGCGTCATAGCCCAAAAAAAACTGTCATTGGCATGCGAAATGGCTGTGGCGCCTGCCCCGATCGCCAGTACCGTAAACACTTTGGATGTTTCTGAATCCAAACCTAAAGTAGGAAGCAGGGGGGCTATAATTGAAGCGGTTGTTACCAAGGCTACCGTAGACGATCCCTGCGCGCTTTTTAATGCCAAAGCCATCAGAAATGGTAGTAACAGGCTTAAACTCCCCGCGCTTATGTTTCCGCTTACCAATTCCGCAATACCCGAATTCTGAAGCATTTTTCCAAATACACCGCCTGCACCCGTTATAAAAATAACAGGTGCCGCGATTACAATCGCCTCCCCAAACCATCCTGTGGCGGATAACAGCGTTCTGTCAAATTTTGCCGGTAGGGTAAACGACAGAAAGGTGCCAATCAGTAATGCAATAACAGGACTTCCGATGAACAGTAGCACGTCGGTAAAGAAATTTTCTCCAAAGGGACGTGTAGGGTAATTGGCAATGGAAGCAAGCACAATTAAAAGTAAAGGGATAATAATGGGTAAAAAGGATTTCCCTATGGATGGATATTTTTTTGTTTCGGTAGTTTTTTCAACCTCCGCGAATTGTGGAATTAGTTTTATGCTGGAAGTAAAGTATTTGGCATAAAAGAAACACGGTACCAATGCCAGGGAGCTCACAATTAATCCCCAGAAAATAACCATACCCAGGTCAGCACCCAGAATGCCGGCGGCGGCAATCGGTCCCGGTGTGGGAGGCACCAGCGAATGGCTGGCGGTAACGCCTAATGTTAAGGCAATGGTGGTGGCCGCGAAGGGCAGTTTGCCTTTAAATGACAAAGATTTGTTAATGGGATTGAGCATGATAAAAGTGCTGTCGCCAAATACGGGAATGGATAAGATATATCCGGTAACCATCATGGCCAGCATAACGGATTTCTCTCCAATCCATGCCAGTATTTTTTGCGCTATAACGAAGGCTCCGCCTGTTTTTTCTAAAAACGTTCCAATAATCACACCCAATAATATCAGCAATCCGATGCTGCCGAGTACGCCACCGAAGCCATCTGTAATGGATTTAAGAATAAGCTCGGCGGGCATACCCGCCATTAGTCCGTACAAAATGGCGCCTACAAAAAGGGCGAGAAAGGGATGAATTTCAAACTTGATAATGGCAACAATAATCAGCCCTAAGGCCAATAGAATAATCAGGAGGGTGAACATAGATTTGTTTTAGGGTGTTTTGATATTAAGTCTGTCCAACCCGCTCCAGAAGATGCTAAATCCGACAGATCACTGTAATTTCAGAATAAAAGCCAATTATAAAAAAATTCGGAATAACAGAAAAGATATAGAACAAATGATGCAAACTAATTATATTCGGGTCTAACTCAAAATATTTAAAAATTATATTATGAATTCTTTCCCCAATAGATTCAAAGACCAGGTGGCCCTCATTACGGGTGCTGCTGATGGACTCGGCAAAGCCATAGCTTACCGATTAGGTCTGGAAGGGGCCTCTGTGGCATTATTTGATTGGAATGAGGCTTTGTTGCAAAAGACCTGTGACGAACTGCAGGCTGAAAATATTAACGCGAAGGCGTATCAGGTAGATGTTTCAAAAGAGGAGCAGGTAAGGGAAGGAATAGATCGGGTTGAAAAAGATTTGCGGAAAATTGATGTGATGGTACATGCCGCTGGTATTGTAGGGCCTACCAGTACCAACATTACCGCTTATTCTACCCAGGATTTTGACAACATCTACGCCATCAACCTGAAAGGTAGTTTTCTGGTAACAAAATATACGGTGCAAAAAATGGAGAAAAACCAGTATGGCAGGATATTGCTGATTGCCTCCATGGCCGGCAAAGAGGGAAATCCTGGCATGGTAGGCTATTCCACCATGAAGGCGGGCGTGATCGGATTGGTAAAAGGAGTGGCTAAAGAATACGCGAAAGTTGGAATTGCTATCAATGCCATAGCCCCTGCTGTGATTAAAACAGCCATGAATGCCAATACTTCACCGGAGCAACTGGCTTACATGACTGCCAAAATTCCCATGGGACGATTGGGCGAACCGGAGGAGGTAGCCGCCATGGCTGGTTTTATCGTTTCATCTGAAAATAGTTTTTCTACCGGTTTCCTGTATGACATTTCAGGCGGAAGAGCGACTTATTAGTTTTGTACCATTATATTAAACAAGTACTTTAAATAATTAGCTATATAATGCTGGATATCAAACAAATATGTGAATAATAACAACTGGAATTAGTGAATAAATTTCCTTTTATTTTATTACTCAGCCTAAGTATTACCACAGTAATTCAGGCTGCGCCTACTTACCAAAAAACCTGCCCGCCCTAATATTATATTAATAAATGTGGATGACCTGGGCTGGAAAGATTTAGGTTGTATGGGCAGCCGGTATTATGAAACTCCTAACATTGACCGCCTGGCTTCCGAGGGAATGTTATTCCTACAGGCATATGCAGGCGCTGCCAATTGTGCCCCCAGCCGGGCCTGCTTGATATCAGGACAGAATACGCCCCGGCATGGCATTTAGGAGATGATCCGGCCACCCAGGGTTTCCAGGTTAATGTGGGCGGTAGCCACCGGGGTAGCCCGGGAAAAGATGGGTATTTTAGTCTATATTACATAGATTTTCTGGATGATGGCTCTGAAGGCGAGTACCTTACCGACCGGCTTACCCGGGAATTATATCAACTGTTGAAGAACTGGAGAAAAAAGATGCGGGCTCCTGTACCCACAGCCGCTAATCCTGAATACGATGCGGTATTTGAAGTGCGGGAGAAAAAGCAAGCACTTCGCCAATAACCTGGTGCGTCTTATAAATTTGACTTTGTTTTCTTGAAAAAATATCGGTTTTTGCGAGGGTAAATCAATTTCCGCCAAATATTTTGTAAACAAATTATATCACCCGAACTACCCATGAATCGAGTATTACCATTTTCTTTACTATTTCTGTTATGTGTTTTTCTTAATCAGGTAATGTGCCATGCCCAAAGCAATAGAGTAGCGCAAGCCGGCCGGATTGATGCAAAACCTAATATCATTATAATTTATACCGATGACCTGGGTTATGGCGATGTAAGCTGCTATGGAGCGGGCAGAATTGCCACCCCAAATATTGATCGACTGGCAGCTGAAGGATTGCGGTTTACCAATGCCCATGCTGCTTCTGCTACCTGCACCCCGTCCCGCTATTCTTTACTCACCGGCCAGTATGCCTGGCGCAAAAAAGGAACGGGCATCGCACCAGGAGACGCGGCCCTGATTATTGACACCACGCGAACCACGCTTCCTGCTGTGCTTCAGCGAGCAGGCTATCAAACCGGCGTGGTGGGCAAATGGCACCTGGGACTGGGCCCGCAGGGTGGTCCTGACTGGAATGGGGCCATTAAACCCGGTCCGCTTGAAATAGGTTTTGGCTATTCCTTTCTGATACCAGCCACCGGCGACAGAGTACCTTGTGTATATGTGGAGAATCACAATATTGTCGACCTGGATCCCAATGACCCTGTACAGGTAAGCTACGGCGCGCCGATAGGGGATGAGCCTACCGGCAAAGCAAATCCAGAATTGTTGAAAATGAAGTACAGCCACGGACATGATCAGACGATTATCAATGGTATCAGCCGGATTGGGTATATGGATGGGGCGGAGGCTGCCAGGTGGATGGATGAAGACATCGCTGATGTTATTACCGGAAAAGCAAAAGACTTTATTGAGCGCAATAAAAATGAACCTTTTTTCCTCTACTTCTCTACACATGATATTCATGTGCCGCGTGTGCCTCATTCCCGCTTCGCTGGCAAAAGTGGCATGGGACCGCGTGGCGATGCCATTTTGCAGTTAGATTGGTGTACAGGAGAAATTCTCAAATTGCTGGACAGCCTGAATCTGACAGAAAACACCCTGGTGATTTTCAGTAGCGACAATGGTCCGGTGCTGGACGATGGTTATCAGGATCAGGCGGTAGAGCAACTCAATGACCATACTCCGGCAGGGCCATTTCGGGGTGGAAAATACAGCGCTTTTGATGCGGGTACCCGGGTTCCATTTATTGTTCACTGGCCCTCCAAGGTAACTGCTGGGAAATCCGCGGCTTTGTTTAGTCAGGTAGACCTGATGCATTCGCTGGCAGCATTAACGGGCCAGCAACTGAAACAGGATGAAGGTCCTGACAGCCAGAATAGGTTACAAACTTTGCTGGGGCAGTCGGCAGAAGGACGTGAGTATCTGGTAGCACATGCGGGAACGCTTTCTTTAACGCAGGCTAAATGGAAATATATTGAACCGAATAAGGGACCAAAAGTAAATCAAAATGTGCATATTGAATTGGGAAATAATCCCGAACCACAACTTTATGACCTGTCAGTAGATCCTGGTGAGGTAGTGAATGTCGCTGACCAGCATCCGGAAAAAGTTAAAGAATTGGCAGATTTACTGAATAAGATTAAAGAAGAAAAAGGTAGCCGATAGTATTCCATAACTATTCCCAATCATGATGAAAACATTCGAAATACTATTCTTACTACTTTTTACCAGCACCTTCCTCCATGCCCAAAAACCTAATATTTTGTGGTTAACGATAGAGGACACTTCTCCCCAATTTATTGGTTGCTATGGAAATTCACATGCCAGCACCCCTAATATTGATAATCTTGCTCAGGAGGGAGTTCGTTTTACCAATGCTTTTTCAACCGGTACGGTGTGTTCTCCAAGCCGTTCCACCATCATCACCGGAGTACGCACTTATGAGTTGGGTACCGGAAATCACCGGAGCCAATATCCAGTTCCGGAATTTGTGAAAGGGTTTCCGTATTACCTGCAGCAACAGGGGTATTATGTAACCAATAACAGTAAAACAGATTACAACCTGAAAAACGAAAAGGAGTTTATAGCGAAGGCCTGGAACGAAAGTTCCAATGAGGCTGGGTGGTGGAAGCGCCAACCCGGACAGCCTTTCTTTGCCATTTTTAATTTCATGGACTCACACCAGTCCCGTACCATGACCAACCCGTATGAATGGTATCAGCGGGAGGTGTTGGCACAACTACCTGAGGAGGACCATATCGGGGATAACGATTTTGATATGCCGCCTTTTTATAAAGATACACCAGACATGCGCAGGCAGTTTGCCCGTGTGTACAACAGTATTAAACTAACCGATAACCGGATAGGAGAGCTATTGGGACGATTGGCGGATGAGGGTTTGATGGATAGCACCATTATCTTTTTTTATGCCGATCATGGGGAGGGAATTCCCAGAGGAAAAACCAATGGCATCAATCTGGGGTACCGGGTTCCCTTTGTTATTTGGTTTCCGGAAATGTACAAACATTTGTCGCCCTGGGGAACGGGTGTGGTTACGGAAGAATTAGTAGATTTTGAGGACCTGGCACCCACCCTGATCAGTCTGGCAGGGGGTAAAGTACCCGATTACCTGAAAGGCAGGATATTAATGGGCAGGGAAAGAAGTAAACCTGTCGACTTCCTATTGTTGTCTGCCGATCGGTCTGACAATGGTATTGATATGGTAAGGTCTGTCACCAATGGCAGGTATGTATATTCCCGGAATTTTATGCCCTTTATGCCTGAGGCCCGATACATCAGGTATGTGGAAATAGGGGAGATCAAACAAATCATGCGCGATGATCTGGCAGACAATCAACTGAATCCTTTACAGAAAAGTCTGTTTAAAGATAGACCAGCTGAAACGCTCTATGATGTTATTCAAGATCCGTGGGAAACCCGCAATCTGGTAAACGAATCCACTCAACAGCCATTGTTGAACGAAATGCGACAATTTTTACAGGATAACATCATGCGAGCCAGAGATATACTATTTTTACCTGAATATGAGATCGCGCGAATTTCTGAAAGTACTACTCCTTATGCCTACCGTCTGGACAAGCAAAAGTATCCTTTAAAAGAAATTTATGCCGCGGCATCTTTATCGGGCAAGAGGAGTAAAGAAATAGCGGCAGAACAGGTGGAACTTCTGAATAGTCCTAATCCCATTGTTCGTTATTGGGCAGCTATAGGATTAAGATCACAATCAGATGAAATATTGGCACCTTACCAGGCGCCATTGGAACAAGCCATGCAGGATCGTTATCCACCGGTAATGATCACAGCTTCGGCCATAACCTATAAAATAAATAAGGATGCAAAAGCTAAAGCGATACTTAACAATTATTGCAAAGATGACAACATGCATTCAGCATTAATGACCATCAATTTCCTTTTGTACGAAGATGAAAAGCAGCCTTTTATAGCCACCATTCAGGAGGTAATGAACAAGGAAGGAATTACCTACGATGTTTCAGCAGCCTGTAAGGACTTCTTGGGCAGCCTGGGCCTGATCCCCAATAATTGGGATAACCGATAATCCTGATACTGAAAAGTTTAATTGGTTGGATTTCAATTTATGATGAATAATTCCAAACACCTATGACCAGAAAATATCGTCGAAGAAAGCTAACAGATGATAAACGGGAGAAAGCAAAATAATGGGAACATACTCATGGCTCTGCATATGCGCTTTCAGAAATCGCAATGCTTTATTGATTTGATTTTTCACATTACTGGTGCTCGTATTCAGTTTTCCCGCGATTTCTTTATTGCTCAAACCATCAATCCGGCTCATCAGGAAAACCTCTCTTCGTGCGGGAGGTAATTGTTCACAAAGCCTTTGTACTGAATGGGTTAATTCATTGTAAAATACACTGTTTTCGGTAGCATATTCTGATTGCTTGTTATATAAAGCCGCATACTCTTTGTAGGCGAAATCATAAATACGGCGTTTAGCTTTGTTGTATACCAGGTTTTTGGCTATAGTAAACAGAAAGCCTTCAAAATTGTTTGCCGGCTCAATAAGTGTTCTTTTTTCCCAAATCTTTAGAAATACTTCCTGTACGATTTCTCTGGCATCTTCCGCCTGGCGCGTCATTTTAACGGCATAGGCATATAAAATAGGCTCATAAGCATAGAACAAGGCATCAAAAGCGACTTTGTCTCC
This sequence comes from Cyclobacteriaceae bacterium, assembly GCA_041745535.1. GTDB lineage: Bacteria > Bacteroidota > Bacteroidia > Cytophagales > Cyclobacteriaceae > JBGTIS01. Next base: position 8,780 of record JBGTIS010000235.1, read on the forward strand.
TTTTTTAAGCTTTTCAAGGAATGGTTGATCGGGTTTACTGACTTTTGATCGCATGTATTTTCCTGTTGCGCCCTTATGAAAGGGTAAGGCTTGAAAATAATGCTTAATCTAAATAATTCCAACTCAATAAAACTATTTTTAGAAATTTTGAAATAACCAAATCTGTTTTCAGATTCAATTTATGAAATTAATATTTAGTGGAAGTTTAAGAGAACAGGCAAAAAATTCGCGATTAGTTCTGTTACAAGAATGGTAAAGCAGGTAATCAGTGTATGGCTACGAATAATCTTCATGAAAAGGCTTATTTTGGAACAATCAGAGCTTCCTATTCTCCTGCCGGTTTCGCACCCTGCGAAATAATCATTCGCACCCTGCGAAATAACTATTCGCACCCTGCGAACTGACTAAATAAAAGGCTTTTTATACCGTCGAAAGCAGCTTATCACGCCGTTTTAAATAGCTTGTCACACCTGTTTACACTGTAGTATAAGTGTCGGATGCAGGCTTACCATAGGCATTTGCCATTTTCACAGCACCTTCTACTCAGAAATGCCCTTACCATAATTTGATTTAAAATCGCGTTTACGGTAGCGAAAACGCCATAATGGAGCCTGAAGGATTCTCGTTGGTACCGCCTACTGAAATAGCCACATATTGCTTGCCGTTAACCTGATAGGTACACGCCGTCGCGTTGGCCAGTGCGGGTAAGGTGGTTTCCCAAAGGTGCTTACCCGTTGACTTTTCAAATGCCCTGAATTTTTTATCCTCGCTACCACTGATAAAGATCAAATCCCCGGCAGTCACGATTGGCCCCGCCTTGCCTTCCAGACCTGTTTCCGGTGCTCCTTCTTGTTGCAATTGCTCATCATTTCCGAGCGGGATCTGCCATTCATATTCACCAGTTGAAAGGTTCAACGCGTGCAGCATTCCTCAGGGCGGCTTAATTGCCGGGTTACCACTAGGGTCTGTCCAGGTTCTATAACCTGTTATATTCAAATACAGGTCTCTTTCTGGCTGGGTGGTGTCCGCCTCAATGTTTGTCAATTGCTCTGAATTCTCTTCTACACCGTGTACGTAAGCCCGAATAGCTTGTATTTCACCTTCCTTGAGAACTCTTGCGTAGGGAGGCATTATTCCTCCACCTCTTTTGATCTTATCCAAAGCAGTTTGCCTTGTCATCCGCTAGTTAAGATCGATAAGTGATGGATTTGGGGCTGTGCCTTTTCGATCAGCCCCATGGCATGATGCGCAGTAGGTACTGTATAAACTTCTACCCTGATCCTTGATTGGAAGACCGGCCGCCTCTTGAGGGTCCAGTTTAATGATGGTCTGAATGTCGGGTGCATCCAATGATCGAATGTAGAGCATACTCGTGGCAGGATCATAAGCCGCACCACCCCAATTAGAACCACCCCTTGTTCCCGGTATCATCAAAGTTCTTTTCAGGTCCGGTGGCGTATAGAGCCCTTCATAGCGCATTGATCTGAATTGATTTAGTATCGAGTCATGGTCTGTATCTGAATAATGGGTGAGGTCATCTTCAGTAACCATTTGCTTTGCGTAGGCCAGGCTTCTTCACCAGGAAGATTAGAGGCAGGAACCGCACGTTCTTCAACCGGGAAAAGTGGTTCGCCAGTTTCCCGATCCAATACAAAAACAAATCCCTGCTTGGTGATCCGCGCCACGGCATCTGTTTCTTTTCCATCCTTGTTTACTTGTACCAGATTTGGTGGGGCGGGCAAATCATAATCCCAGATGTCATGATGTACCGTCTGATAATGCCAGATGTGTTTTCCCGTAGCGGCATCCAGTGCCAGCACACACCGGCGGGGTACCATACAGATCGGGTAGCCTGGAGCCAACGATAATGAGATCTTTGTAAATAATTCCGGGCGAGGTCATCGATACAGCAATAGAGGAAGGATCGTCCCTAAGCCCAACATTGAGGTTGACCTTCCCTTGTTCTCCAAAGGTTTCGATGGGTTTACCGGTGCGGGCATCCAGAGCGACAAGATGATTTCCGCCTGCAAATAGTATGCGCTTATCCTGTCCTTCTTCCCAATAGGTAACCCCTCTACCTACTACAATTGCTTCTTTAGCTCCAAAAGCAAGAATGTCTTTTGCCTTACTTGCAGATGTGGTGAACGCATACACTTCAGCCTGCCAGGACGGAAGATTTTAAAAAGGAGCGTTTGCCTATGGAGGTTTTTACAAGTGTCATTAAATTCGGGATGACTCATGATAAGGTACCTCTACATATGCAGGCGGGTTGCTCCAGATGAACCTTGGAGAATTCCTTCGCTTCATGAAGACGAACGCTTATTAATGTAATTCTGAATAATAACTGGCAGGCCTGAGGCTATCCTCAAAATCATAGCGATAGTTCCACTTTTTCATGTATTCATCGGCCGGCAGAAAGTCGTCATGGGTGGCGGTAAGCTTTTGCCGCAAAAGGGTTTCCATTTCACTTTGCAGGGTCGCGTACTCGGCCTCGCCCACCAGATTATGCTGCTGATAAGGGTCCTCCTGATTGTCATATAGCAGCCAGGGGCCTTTCAGGTCACGGGCGTAGGTATAGCGTTCGGTTCTGATGGCGCGGTATTCTTTTCCGCCATTGGCAAACTTCCATTCGTGAAAAGGTACCGGTAACATCACCAGGGCCGCTTCCTCAGGGTAGGTTTCCGCACCACTGATTGCTTTTGAAAAATCGCTTCCTTCAACCGAATTGGGTATGGAAATTCCGCTCAATCCCAATAAAGTAGGCAAAATATCCGGTGTATTGATGGGCTGATTAATCTCCTTGTGTTGCAATTGCGCGGGATATCGTACCAGCATGGGTACAAGGATGGATTCATCCCAGGGCCGTTGCTTTCTTAACACCCCGCGTGAAAGCAGCATGTCGCCATGATCGGAAGTAAACACAATAATGGTATTCTCATCAATACCCGCGTCGTCAATGGCTTTGAGCAAGTCGCCCATGGCTTTGTCCAGGGCGGTGCAGTGAGCATAATAATCGGCCAGTACCTGCCGGGCACTATCCTGTAGGTCCACGGGTACATTCTCTCTTAATGCGATGTTTTCAGCGTTATACATTTTCCGGAATTCTTCCGGAGCGGTAGCATACGGATTATGCGGAGGCCCCCAGGATAAAACCAGCAGAAAAGGGTCTGCTTTCATCCTCTGAATAAACGTGATTGCACTGTCAGTCTGGGGAAAAGCATCATATCCCGGCCACGTCTCTTTCTTATCATTTTCATCAAAGTAGAAAGAGTTGTTGTAGTCATGGGTTACTTCCCGGCCTTTCCAGTAGTCAAAACCCTGCCGCCGGTTTGCGGGTACCGGCAGGTCGCGGGCGCTGAACGGGTCTTCATTTACCCCATGTCCATTCAGGTGCCATTTGCCAATATAGCCGGTTTGATAACCGGCTTCTTTATATATTTCCGCCATGGTATGGGCCGCATCGGGCAGGGGTTTGTCATTATAAAATACTCCATGTGTTAAAGGATACTGGCCTGTTATCAGGCTGGCCCTGAAGGGACTACATACCGGCATTACCACTACGGCGGTGTTGAATACCACACTTTCTTTTGCCAGGGCATCAAGATTCGGTGTTTTTACATTAGTGTTGCCGGCATACCCCACCGCCTGTGCCCGCCACTGGTCAGCCAGCACAATAATAATATTTGGTTTATCGGTACTGGCTCTGTTCTGATTATCAGCACTACCGGTTGAATTACAACCGGTAAACAGGAAACATGCCAGGATGATAGGAAGAAGAATTTGGCTTGAGTAGTTCATGTTTTTTACGTTAATTATTTGAGCCCTAATATCCCGGATTCTGTGCTAACTTATTGATTAAAATTTGTTCCGCTGGAATTGGGGCGGTAAGTTTGTAGGGCACGATCTGGTAAGCGTTATTATACAGGAATGGCTTTTTCGCGTTTTCACGATCGCCATGTGCCGTCATTACCTCAACGGCTTTGCCAGTCCTTTTCAGGTCGTACCACCGCTGGTTTTCAAAGCAGAATTCTAACTGCCTTTCCCGGGCAATCTGGTCTGCCAGCGCTTCCTTACTAAATCCGTTCAGCGGATCGGTTAACCCAGCTCTGGTGCGTACTTCCTCTACATAAGGAATAGCCTCGCTGGTACGGCCCAGTTCATTCAACACCTCAGCACACATCAGTAAAACATCCGAATAGCGAAGCACGGGAAGGTCATCGCCAGTACGGTCGTCAGGGGCATCAATGGGCGGTTTGTATTTCCCACAGTAGGGGATGTCCCGGATTTCACCGTCCCAATCCTCTCCAGTCCAGAACTGAATGGATACTTCTTTTCGCAGGTCACCGGGTTCAAAAGCATTAATCAGGTCATCGGTGGGCTGGTTCCATCCCGCTGAAATCATATTAATATTCGGCCGATTGGTGATTTCACCCCCGGAAGTCCAGGGAGCGAACAAAAATATGAATCTGCTGGAAAGCTCGCGATTGTTTTCCGAATACTGTATGGCAAATATGGTTTCTTCAAAATCACTGAAAGTTGGGTCAAACAAATCAGCATAGTTCGGCAAAAGAAGGTATTCACCTGAGTTGATTACAAATTTTAATGCTGACTCTGCTTCTTCATACTGGTGCAGGGTGAGATAAACCTTTCCTAGTAAGGCATTGCTTGCGTGTACATTTGCTCTTCCATTTTCCTTTACCGCTTCTGCCATGGCAAACCGGCTGCCGGCTTCTTTCAGGTCGCTGACAATACTAGCATATATTTGTTCCTCGGTCGAGCGTTTGATATTCACGGCTTCCTGTGAGGTAATCGGTTTTAATACCAGTGGAACGCCGCCAAATTGACGTACAAGATTGAAGTAATACAAAGCCCTAAGGAAGTACGCTTCCCCTTCAGAGCGGTGCTTGTAAGCTTCATCTGACCAGTTAATTTCAGGCCTGTCAATTTCAGCCAGCAGTTTGTTACACCGGGTAATGCCGTTGTACGACAGGTTCCAGAATTCGGCATAGCCCCGGTTGTCAGCGGTAATAATAAACTGATCAATAATACCCCTTACCGCTTCTCCGGTACGGATATTATACTGAAAACTGGTATTGTCTGAGATGAGTTCTGCCAATACCCAATGTAAATCTTTTTCATAATCGCGCATAGGCACATAACAGCCATTGGCCAACAGAATAATTTCTTCTTCCGATTGATAAAAGTTGCCCTCACTGAGCGCGGCTTCCGGATAAATGGTGAGAAATTCGTCGGTGCAGGCTGACATCATAAAGAAGGCCAGCAAGTATATAATTTTTTTCATGTTGTTACCGGTTGGTGTATTTTAAAATGATAAATTGATCCCCACAGAAGCAGTTCTGGACAGTGGATAGGAGGTCATGTCAAATCCAGGTGCCAGGGTATTGTCCCGGTTCACCGCCTGTGCTTCCGGATTGGCACCTTTGTATTTGGTAAACATAGCCAGATTCTGAACAGTGAGGTAAATCCGTGAATTTTTAATAAACCCGGTGCTTTTCATCAGGTTCTCAGGAAAAGTGTATCCCAAAGTCAGGTTGGCTATCCGCAGGTAGGAAGCATCTTCTACCCATAAGGTAGAAACGCGGTGCCCCCAGCTGGGCCTGACCTGTGGTATTCCGGAATGGATGCCATCACCGGGTTGGTCACGACTTCGCCACCGGTTTACCCAGTCATGATCCACATTGAAAAATCCCTGCAAATTATCCGTAGTTTGTCGCAATCCGTTCATCACCTGCCCGCCGTACTGGCCATTGACAATGATACCCAGATCAAAATTTTTGTAGGATAAATTGTTGGTGAGTCCAAATATAAAATCCGGATGTGGATTGCCAATAATGGTATAATCCAGCACGTCATTCACCACGCCATCGCCATTTATATCCTTGTATTTTACATTGCCTTCGTATACCTGTGGCGAATTAATCACATCGGGGTCTTCCAAATATTCCGCGGTGTAGATGCCTTCCAGTACAAACCCGAAAAACTGACCAATGGGTTTGCCTACCACCGACACATGGGTGGGATTGCCATCGTTATTTCCGGCCAGAATACGAACCGAATTGTCGTTGAGCGAAAGTACTTTATTGCGATTAAATGCGATGTTTGCATTAATGTTCCAGTTCAATTCGCCGGTAACCGGAGAAGCCCCCAAAGCGATTTCAACCCCGGTATTGCGTACGCTGCCCTGGTTAATGGTTTGTGTATTGAACCCGGTAATGGCCGGAATCACATCATCCAGTAGCATGTTATTGCTTTTCCGGTGGTAGTAATCTACAGACAAAGAAACACGGTTTTTAAGGAACTGAAAATCTACCCCGGCATCAATCTGATCCGATTCCTCCCAGGTTAAAAAAGGATTGGACAAACCCACACTGGAGGCCGTCACCTGGTTATTGCCGAATACATATGATCCGGAAGTAATAGAAGCCAGGTGCGCGTAATTACCTATATTGTTATTGCCACTTTTACCATAACTCACCCGCAGTTTGAGGTCATCAACCAAATCAATGCCTTGAAAAAAGTCTTCTTCAGATACGCGCCAGGCAGCGGCCAGCGACGGAAAAAACGCATACCGTTTTTCAATTCCAAACCGGGATGACCCATCGGACCGAAAAGTAGCGGTAAATAAATACCGGTCATTGAAAGAATAGTTTATTCTGCCCAGATAAGAAATCATGCTCCACGCGTTCACATTCTCATCCCAGGCATCAATGGCCTGTGCCGCGTTAATGGTTTGGATCAGGTCGTTGGAGAAAGGGCTGGCGTTGAGGTTGATGCCATTGGCCGTGAATTTCTGAGTGGTATAGCCTAAAAGCGCATGGAATTGATTGTTTCCGAAAGCCAGGTCATAGTTGATGGTATTCTCTATCAACCAGTTAAAACTGTTTCCTCTTGTATTGTAAGAACTGCCCGTTCCCGGGGTAGGGGGCCGGTTGGGTGATCCTACGATGCTGGGCACATACTCGAAATATTTGGATGCTTCCAGAATAGTATTGATGGAAGATTTAACCTGTAAATTAGGCAGAATTTCCCATTCTATAAATGCCAGACCGAGGTTCTGAAAAGTTTTTTGCGACTGGGTGGTTTCTCTCAGCACAAATAATGGATTGGCAAAACTCCAGGCAGAATGAAAACTGCTCTGCGGGGCAACGATATAGGGCTTTAATGCTCCGTTTTCATCGTACGGTGTAGAGATTGGGTTGGCCCAGAGGCTTACGCCTAAAATGTCGTTCCTGTCTGAATTGGTACGGGCACGGTTTTGTTCAATAAAAGTGGGTTGGATAGAAACCCCGATCTTCACCGCATCGCTGATATTGGATTCTATGCCCAATTTACTACTGTATCGTTCCAGACCAGTGTATCGCAATACACCCTCCTGTTTAAAATAACCCGCGCTAAAATTAATACGAGAATCCTGGGTACCTTTGAGCAGGGTGAAATTATGATCCTGAATCGGGGCAGTTTGTAGTACCAGGTCATACCAGTCGGTTCCTTTTCCGTTCAGATTATCCAGATTACGGTATTCTTCAGGATAATCATCCAGGGTAGGTTCCCTGTTTTCTGTTTGCCGTACGGCGATATCTATTCTATCGCGTTGAAACTGGGCAAACTCACGTTGGTTGAGTAACTCAGGCCTGCCGCGCTGGGGCACCTGTTGTACGCCCACCATAGATGAGAAATTAACCCGCGTTTGCTCATATTCCCCTTTTTTGGTGGTAATCATGATCACCCCATTGGCACCGCGTGACCCGAAAATAGCGGTGGAAGAAGCATCTTTTAAAACCGTAATGGATTCAATATTGTTGGGATCAATAAAAGTAAGTGGATTTAATGTCTGGTTCATGCCCGAAGAATAGGGCATCCCATCCACCACATACAGGGGTTCGTTGCCCGCGCCCAGCGATCCACTGCCCCGAATCTTGACCGAGGTACCTGCGCCGGGTGCCCCCGAAACCTGCTGAATCTGCACCCCTGCCACCTGTCCCACCATTTTTTGATCGAGGGTGGATACTGGTACATTCTTAATTGAACGCTGATCAACCGTGGATACGGCGCCTGTCACATCCTGGGCACGCTGGGTACCATAGCCAATAACCACCACTTCTCCCAGACTTTTGATATCGTCGGCCAACTGTACATTAATTATTGTTCTGCCATTCACCGCGATTTCCTCAGTCAGATATCCGATAGAAGAGAAAACCAGCACATCATCTTCGTTGGGTACATTGAGGGTGTATTTGCCCTCTACATCAGTTACGGTGCCATTATTGGTTCCTTTTACCAGAATATTAACGCCTGGCAGGGTACTTCCATCAGCAAGCGCGGTTACGGTGCCTGAAATGGTGATGGCCTGCTCAAAGACAAGTGCTTCCTGGTTATCCTTTTCCTTTACCGATTTGATGTGGATATTATTGTTTACCTGCTTAAAATAAACCCGGACAGTTTTGCCGATATCCAACAATACTTTCTCTACAGACTGAGCTTTGGTCTGAATGGTGATCCCGTTGCGTTTCGCCAGATCTTTCTCCTCATACGTAAACTTGAAAGAAGTTTTGGCTTCAATGGCCTGAATGGCTTCCGCCAGGGTAGCATTCCTGATGTGCAGGTTAATGTGGATTTCTTTCACACTCTCGTATTGTGCCAGACTATCGGTGGCAAACAACACGGTGAAGGTGAAAACCTGTATCATGAAGCCATAACAGAGATATTTACAGGTCATGATGAGTAGACTTAGTAATTCATTTTTCATACATTTGTATTGGTTTAATTGATACGACTATTGATTAAAACCTTGCCCCCTTGTGCCATACAGCTATGCTCCAACATCCTGCATGGTAAGGGGGCATTTTCTTAGGATAGCTTTTTCATAGGGTTGTCAGATTTAGTTAAAGATGAGTTTTACGTTTTTTTCTTTTATCTCAAAGGAAAAGTCTTTCACGTAACTAATGCCCGTAAGCACATTCTCCAGATTTTGATTTTTAAACATACCGGTATAGGTCCAATACTGGTTTTCTGCTTTACTGGTATTTCCGGTTAATTGGATGCTTACCCCATACCAGTCTTCCAATTGCCGAACCACCTGCTTAATACCGGATTTGCTGAAGTACAAAATATTATCTTTCCAGGCCAGCGCTTCCAGGGTGTCAAAATGATCGGTATGGAAAGAACCGGCATGTTTATCATAGTTCAGTTGCTCTCCCGGCCGCAGATTAGTTACCTGCCGCACATTTGTTGTATCTTCTGTTGTTACCCGCACCATTCCTGTTACCAGCGAAACCTTGGTTACAGCCTCATCTGGGCGATAAATAATGTTAAAAGCGGTGCCCAAAGCGGTGGTAGATAGGTTTCCTGAATGAATGATAAAGGGCCGTAACGAATCTTTGACCACTTCAAAGAAAGCTTCACCGGTCAGGGTGATCTCACGGTTTTCCGCTCCATAATCAGAAGCATAGGCAATGGCACTGCGGGCATTCAGTATTACTTTAGAGCCATCGGGCAATGTTTTGGTAAGCTTGGTGCCGGCAGGGGTTTCAACAGTTAACACCTTTGGGGGAATAACCTTTTCAACGGCATCCGCTTTTGGTTGCAAGAGCCAGATAAAAAGAACAGGAAAGAAGATGATGGCAGCTACCCGCAAGGCATAGGCCCACGAACCAGAATACCTTACTTTCGGAACCCTGGAATCAACTGGAGTAGGAGGGAGCAGCCGTTGATCCATTTGCTGGTGGATCAGTTTGAGCATTTCATCCGGGTTATGCGTAAACCGGGGATAATGTTTCTCCTTTTTTGCCTCTTCCCAGATAACCCGCATCTCCACATCCTGCAAGGGTGCGATGCCCTGAAGCCGGAACCAATCCAGTATCTGGTTCACCTCTTCAGGGGTACATTCTTTTCTGAAAAATTTCTCGATCAGTTTACTGTTCATCAGATGCTTTTGACCTTTATTAGGAATACAATTAACTCCTAAGTTGGGCCACCTGCCGATGAAAAAAAACTTTAATTGTGAGAAAAATAAAAAGTTAACCGGGTATAATGATAATTAAATTATACTTTCACTTTGGTAGTACCACCGCCCTGAAGAGAAATATTCACGGGTTTATTAGATTTCCAGGCACCGGCCGTGAAGTCGGGCACATCAATGGAATTAGATCGGTTGGATACGGACATTTCACTCAAAGGAGCGATGGCACTCCATAAGGCCGCATCGTACACATCCATATCCAGTGGCAGTCCGTTGCGCAGGCAATCAATCATACGCCAGTCCATCAGAAAGTCCATGCCGCCATGGCCACCAATCTGCTTGGCCATACTCCCCAGTTTTTTGGTGATCTCCGGGGTGTATTTTTCCTCCAGCGACTTGAATTCCGCTTCAGAAACCCATTCATGACCGGTGGCGATCCGTTCCGGTTCAGGCCATTTGCTGGCCACAGCCATGGTGCCACTAATCAGGTGTATCCGCGAATAAGGTCGTGGTGAGGTAACATCATGCTGCAGCATAATGGTGCGCCCTTTGTGGGTGCGGATGGTGGTTGTATTCATATTGCCCCGATAGGGTTTACCCACAAAAGATTTATAAAAATCATCCTGCGAGGCCAGCTTTTTAGCCATTTCACCCATCATAAAATCATTGCTGGATACCGAAACCAGGTAATCCATCTGATCGCCTCGATTGATGTTCATTACCTGGCATACCGGTCCCAGTCCATGCGTAGGGTACAGGTTGCCATTCCTGCCAATGTTCTCTTTCAGGCGCCACATATCATAATATCCATCTTTTGAAAAATTACTTTCCAGCAGGTCGTGGATATAGGCCCCTTCGCCATGCACGATCTCACCAAAGAAACCCTGCCGCGCCATATTCAGGGTAAGCAGTTCAAAGAAGTCGTAACAGCAATTTTCCAGCATCATGCAGTGTTTGCGGGTCTTTTCCGAGGTTTCCACCAATTGCCAGCATTCGTCCAGGGTGGTGGCGGCAGGAACTTCCGTAGCCACATGTTTTCCCTGCTCCATGGCATATACCGCCATAGGGGTATGCAAATCCCAGGGAGTGGCAATGTATATCAGGTCAATATCATCCCGTTCGCACAATTGCTTCCATGCATCTTCTTTCCTGGTGTATAATTCAGGTTGATGGGAAGAACCTTCAAGGAGTTTTTTGGCTGCCGCTGCTTTCTCAGGCCGGATGTCGCACAAAGCTTTGATGTCCACGCCTTCAATATAATTGATCCGTTCCACAGCGGAAGGACCCCGGTTGCCCAGGCCAATAAAGCCGACACGGACCGTTTCCATTTTCGGAGCGGCATAGCCACTCATGTTAAATAATTGGGCATAGCCTGTGGCGAATGGCTTTAGGTCTGAACTTCTGGCGATGCTACCATGGGTGATACCGGCACCGGCGATGCTGACACTTGCCAGCCCGGTTAATTTCAGGAAATTTCTTCGGTTATTTTTCAAGGGAATAGGTTATGGGTTCATGTGTAAATACCTTCAGCTTTTTCGTTTGTTCCAGGCAACTGAATTTGACATTGAAATAGCTGATTTCTACTGACATACACAAGGGTAATTCAGGAAATGATGCGTTAAGGCAAAATATTGCCGGTTTAACGCATCATCGCAAGGGCAGTGCTTACTAGGTGAGTTTTGGTTCCCAGCCCGATTCATATTCGCGACCCCACAGTTTCATGGCGTCGCGGTCAAGCACGCGCCCAGTGGTTTCATCTATATCGAAAGCTTTACCAATCCGGTACGACATGTTCGCATAGTGAGTCAGCAACTGGCTTACCACACCCTGTTCGATGGGGGAAGTTAATTCGGCTTTGCCCCTGATGGTATCGAAGAAGTTCATGGCATGCATGGTGGTCATATCTCCGCCACCGCCCAGTGCGGTACCGGCTTCATTACCTTCAGCCTTGCTGTCTCTGATCATTTTACCGCTCAGGTCGTACAACTTGTAACCGTTGCGGTTTACAAACACCGTTCCTTCTGAGCCATAAATGATGGTACCCCGATCGGTGCCATAGGTACTGTAGTTTTCGCGGCTCTGTCCATCCCATATAATGGTTTTATCACCGTCGAACCTGTAAATTGCCTGCATGGTATCGTACATGCTCCAGCCATCATTCATATAATGGTATTTACCAGCCAGTACATCCACGTGCATGGGATATTCCACATCCAAAGCCCATCGGGCCACATCCAATTCGTGGGTGGCATTGTTGCCCATTTCAGCGGTGCCGTAATCCCAGCCATACCAATGCCAGTTATAATCCCAGGTATCATCCTCATATTCTTTCCGGGGGGCAGGGCCTTGGAAAAGATCCCAGTCCAGCCCTTCGGGCGCGGGCGATTTTTTCGGAATGGGTACTTCTCCTCTGCCATTGGTGTAAAATGCCACGGCTTTATAGGCCTTACCGATCACACCATTGTGGATGTCTTTGATAATTTCAATAGATTCCAGTGCAGACCGTTGCTGGTTGCCCATTTGTACTACCTTATTGTGCTTTTGCTGAAAGGCTACAATTAGTTCGCCCTCCTTAGGATTGTGGCTGCAGGGTTTTTCCACATACACATGCTTGCCCGCGTCCATCGCCATACAGGCGCCGGGCGTATGCCAGTGGTCGGGGGCGGCGACAAAGATGGCGTCTACATTCTTGTCGGCCAGTACTTTCCGTACATCATTTTCCAGTACAGGTTTATTTTTGATGATTTTGGCAAAGCTGGCGGCAGCTTTCTCCCGCTGGCTTTTCATTACATCGCAGAGGTACAGCAATTCCACATTGCTTTCCTTTTTAGAGATAGGATCGTAATAAGCGCCCAGGCGCCTACCCAGACCCATAATGGCTACATTCAGGCGGTCGTTGGCGCCAATTATTTTAGAATAACTTTTGGCCGACAGGCTACTGGCAGCCCCAC
>JBGTIS010000236.1:0-6965 GCA_041745535.1 Cyclobacteriaceae bacterium
TATAAGGTTATTGTAAGGGTAAATTACCGCTTTAACTGAAAATTGTTAGCCGATCAGAACTGTTAAAATTGATGACCTAAATTAATTATTTCCTCCTGATTTATATGGGTGTAAATGCGACAATAGAAGGGTGGTTTGATCCATTGTTCCTGTTGTGCTAACCGAACATGCCGGCTTTGATGCATGCAGTCATTTTGTAAATTGCGCAATCAATTATTTTTTTCCATACCATAAAAGTTGTATACTCGTTGGGTAGCACCAGAAAATCTGAAAAAGCATGAAATTCAATTCCCTTATTGTCCTTATTCTTTTTTTCATATCTACTGTAATTGCCCAGGCAGCTGTCACCTTGCCGGATATTATAACTGAGGGTATGGTTTTGCAACGCGAACAGAAAGTACCGGTTTGGGGTACCGCTGATCCGGGCGAAGCCATTACGGTACGGTTTGCCGGTCAGGAAATAAAGTGCACTGCCGATCAGGAAGGAAAATGGAAGCTATACCTGAATGCGATGCCAGCCAACGCAAAACCCGCTACCATGGAAATTATTGGGAAAAATACCATTCAGCTGAATAATATTCTGGTGGGGGAGGTCTGGCTATGCGCCGGGCAGTCCAACATGCAGCGTACTTTATCACAAACGGCCAGAGGCGAGAAGGTGCGGGCTGGGGCACTGCATCCTTTGATCCGGTTATTTAATGTAAGCCGTGAGGTTGCTTTTCAACATGAAACGGGTCCTTTGGCAACCTGGCAGCCCTGTACGCCTGCCACGGTCAGGGAATTTTCCGCTGCCGGGTATTATTTCGGCGTGGCACTGCAAAATGAACTGGGTGTGCCAGTCGGATTAATCAATGCTTCTTTTGGTGGCTCACAAGCCGAAGCCTGGACGCCGGTCGAGTATTTGAGCGCTTCACCTGATTTGCGACCTACGGTCGATCGTGAGAAAATCTGGGAAAAGGAACGCCCGTTTGTACAGGCGAAATACGATGAAGACATGCGCGCGTTCCAGGCCGCTGTAAAACAGGCCAGACAGGAAGGAAATGAACGGCCACGACGACCCGGCGTACCGGATGCCCTGCGGGAATACCGCATTGCTGCCTCCATTTATACTACCATGATAGAACCGCTCATTCCTTTTGAACTGCGGGGTGTATTGTGGTACCAGGGTGAATCGAATCAGGATCGCGCTGAACAGTATGAACTGCTGTTGACTACCATGATCAGGTCCTGGCGTGATCGGTGGGAGCGGCCTGACCTGCCCTTCGGTATTGTACAACTGCCCAATTTTCAGGCGGTGGCAGCGGAACCACTCGATAAACCCTGGGGGCACCTGCGGGAAGCCCAGCGCCGAGTGGCAGGCAAAACTCCCCACACCGGATTAATTGTTACCATCGACATCGGGGCGGCTAACGACATACATCCCAAAAATAAACTGGATGTAGGCAAACGTATGTTTTACTGGGCCATGGCCGATGTATACGGAAAAGATATGCAGGCTTCAGGCCCGATGTTGGAAAAGGCAGAAACAGAAGGCGCTAAAATGATCCTGCATTTCAATGAGGTAGGGGAAGGGTTGCAAATAAAAAATGGCGATACACTTAAGGAATTTGCCATAGCCGGTGCCGACCAGCACTGGTACTGGGCACAGGCCAAAATTGTGGGAAAAGATAAAGTTGAGGTATGGGCTGAACAGGTACCCAACCCCGTGGCCGTTCGATATGCATTTAATCCGAATCCGGAAAATCCGAACCTGACCAACCACTCAGGGTTACCCGCATCACCCTTTCGTACCGACGACTGGTGGGGACCTACCCAGGGGAAGCGATAACCCTTACAAAAAACTATTAATCATTTCAAATTATACTATATATTTAAGAATTATATAATCATTCTACATGATCTGTTCAATACTAAAACGCCTGATGCTGGCCGGTCTGTTCCTGATACTGGCTGCTTTGCCCACTTATGCCCAGCTTGTTACCCAACCCATACCCGATAAACTGGTGGTACTTACCTTCGACGATGCCGTAAGCACCCATGCCACTTTTGTGGCGCCTTTACTGAAGAAGTATGGGTTTGGCGGTACCTTTTTCGTTTGTGAGTTTCCACCCGATTTTGACGACAAGCGGAAGTACATGCGCTGGGAGCAAATACAGGAACTCAGCGAAATGGGTTTTGAAATCGGGAACCATACCTGGCATCATACCCACCTGAACGAAATGAATGAAGCACAATTGAATGAAGAGCTGGCTTTTATAGAAAAAAAATGCGCGGCACTGGGCATTGAAAAGCCGGTGAGTTTTGCCTATCCGGCCTATTTGACCGATCCGAAAGCCATAGAAATCCTGAAAGCCCGAGGATACCAGTGGGCCAGGGTAGGGGGCGGCCTGGCCTACGAACCTGAAAAACAACACCCTTATCTGATCCCAAGTGCCAGTACCACCGGCGATGACAAAGCGCGGGTAATGGAAGCCATTCAACAGGCCAAAGACGGAAAAATTGTAGTGCTTACCGTCCATGGCGTACCCGATTATGCCCACGACTGGGTAACCACGCCACCGGCCTTGTTTGAAGAATATTTGCAATACCTGAAAGACAACGATTATACGGTAATTGCGCTGAAAGACCTGGTAAAATACGTGGATCCGGAAAAAGCATTTCACCAGCTTAAACCTGAATTCTGAACCTTATCTCATTAAAAGCGCTGCTATTACGTTTTTAACTTCCGCTTCAGCAATTGCGCATTAATGGCTACTATTATGGTACTTAAGCTCATAAAAACAGCCCCAATCGCTGGCCCCAAAACAAATCCGGAAGAATAGAGCACCCCGGCTGCGAGCGGAATGGCAAAAGTGTTGTAACCTGTAGCCCATACCAGGTTTTGAATCATTTTGTTATAGGTAGCTTTGCCGAATAAAATAAGGTTGGCAATATCCTGCGGGTTGCTGTTCACAAGAATAATATCTGCTGTTTCAGCGGCCACGTCTGTACCGGAACCTACCGCGATTCCTACATTGGCCTGGGCCAGTGCAGGGGCATCGTTCACACCATCGCCCGTCATGGCCACAAACTCACCTTTCGCCTGAAGCTCTTTTACAATCTCAACTTTTTGATGAGGCAATACTTCGGAATAATATCCATCCAGTCCCAATTCTTCGCTCACGGCTTTGGCTACCACCTCATTATCACCTGTAGCCATCATCACCTTGATGTTGTTATTTTTGAAAACTTTAATAGCTTCAGCACTTTCCGGTCTGATTTCATCGGACAGCGCGATGTATCCGGCCAGTTTGTTTTCTATCAGAATGAACACCACCGTTTCAGCGGCATTTCCAAAAGCACCCTCCGGAATGGCTATTTTTTTATCTTTCAGATAGCCCGGGCTAACAATCTTTACAGCTTTCCCTTCCACATTGGCCTCCACCCCTTTGCCGGTAATGGCATTGAAATTTTCAGGCTTCGGAATGGCTATTTTCTTCTCTTTTACTTTATTGATAATCCCAACGGCAATCGGGTGCTCGGAACTCTGCTCCAGGGCGCTGGATAATCTCAACAGTTCATCAGCCGAATATTGTGTGTCAATCATCTCTATCCGGGTAACACCGAAATCCCCTTTGGTTAGCGTTCCGGTTTTATCAAAGACCAAGGCAGAAATTTTCCTGGATTCTTCAAAGGCAGTCCGGTTTCGTATTAACAAACCATTTTGGGCGGAAACAGCCGTAGATATGGCTACTACCAGGGGTATGGCTAAGCCTAAGGCATGCGGACAGGCAATCACCATAACGGTTACCATTCTTTCCAGTGCATACACGAAGGGAAATCCTAAAAACAGCCACACAGCAAGTGTACCAAAACCAATAGCCAATGCCACATAGGTTAGCCATTTGGCTGCACGGTCAGAAAGGTTCTGCATTTTAGATTTAGACTTTTGTGCCTCCTGCACAAGCGTAATCACTTTATTCAGGTAGCTGTCCTTACCGGTATGTGCTACCTTTACCCTGAGCGAACTATTGCCATTGAGCGAACCGCCAATCACTTTATTGTTGAATCCTTTTTTCACCGGTTTTGATTCACCCGTCAGCATAGATTCATTCAGGTAACTTTCCCCTTCCATGATGATGCCGTCAGCCGGCACTTTTTCTCCGGGTTTAATAAGAATGATATCACCCATGGCAAGGTCTTCCAGTTTTACATCCTCTACCGTATCGCCTTTTACCCGGTGTGCTTCAGAAGGCATCATGCTTACCAGTAGTTGTAAGGCTTTAGAGGCTCCAAGCACAGACTTCATTTCCAGCCAGTGGCCTAATAACATGATGACGATTAAAGTAGCTAACTCCCAGAAAAAATCCTCTCCCTGCAGGCCGAATACCGTAGCAGCACTATAAAAATAAGCCACGCTGATGGCCATAGAAATCAGGGTCATCATACCAGGTGCCCCTTCGGCCAATTCGTCTTTTAATCCCTTTAAAAAAGGCCAGCCTCCATAAAAATAAACCACTGTGGACAGGGCAAACAGGATATAAGCATTACCGGGCAGCAGCCATTCATATCCGAAGAATCCCTGGATCATTGGGGAAAAAACCAATATGGGTATGGTGAGGATCAGGGAAATCCAAAACCGTTTTTTAAAATCCTCTATCATCATTTTATGATGGTCATGGCCGGGCATTCCCATAGGAATACTACCATGATCGGCGTGGCGCATTGTACTATGGTCCATTTTTGAATGGTCCATCTTGCCGTGATCTATGGCGGCTTCATGCCCATGCAAGGTTTTTTCAATAAGTTTTTCCTCTAACGCTTCCTCTTTTTCATGTGCTTCTTGTCTGGAAGGGTTTTCATGGCCGGGTTGCTGGTGTTTATTTTCCATATTATTAAAAGGTATGAGGCAGATCCTATTTATTTTGATTTTTCACAATTTAATATTACTTGTAATTCATAATAAAATCCGCCCTGTCCCCTGTGTAAATTTATGAGGTTTTTTTAATGTTGATGTGTGGCAGGTTCCTTTTTATCAATAGAAATGTTTGGGGTGACCAAAATGGATTTATTTCTCCTTCATTTTTTCTTTGTTTTTCATCATGGTTTTTTTAAGTGATATTTTACGGAGTAAAAGTAAAATATGGGAAACTGACCTAAGATGATAGTTGTCATCGGAACATATGATTTAAATCAATTCTCGATAATCATTCCAGGCGATAAAGCAGAGATGATATGGAGGTTTTGTATCGGAAACTATCTGAAAAGTTTTACCTGTTGATTATCTTCAGCAGCAGTTCGTCTTACCCGAATCCTGAACTGGCGGACATGGTACTGAGCCATAAGAACAATATACACAGCAATCGCCAGCTTTGGGTTTCAATACAGTACCACAGTTTTCGCACTCATAAAAATACTGGCACGCATCTGTAGGCATGGTTTCATCTTGTTGGTAGCCGCAATTGGGGCAGGTAATGGTGGATTTTAATATAATGTTTTTTTCCATTTGATAGGTTTGTTTAACAATAAATTATACCATGTGAGAAATGTCAAAGGCCATGGCAGGGTATGAAAATACCATGCTTTTTTGCATACTTTCTATTTTTCTGAATGGGTAATGGTTTGGTTTGCTGTAACTGTATAACCTGTCCGGTTAATGGCCGCTTCTATATCGGCCAGTGCTACCTTACTTTTGTCATATGCTACCCGCGCATCAGCATTTTCATAACTGGCCTTTACCGAAACAATGCCCTGAAGTTTGTTTACCTCGTTTTCAACATGGGCCGCACAACCCTGACAGGTCATGCCACTGATCGAGAACCGAGCGGTTTTAATATGATCAGCCTGTACCACGATTATCTCTTTGTTATTTGCTGATGGGTAGAATACATCCGCATAATAGGGAAAAGCAAGCATGACAGCCGCAAAAACGGTTACCAAAACCAGCAGCTTTTTCGATTGCCAGAAAGCGGGTTTTTCATCCCCTTCACATGCGCATGCTATGTTGTCAGCCTTAGCAGGTTGAAGCTTCTGATACCAGGCAAAACCCAGAATAAGCAACGTAATCCCAATCAAATAAGGGCGTGCCGGTTCCAGCCATGAAAATGTGGCAGCGGTACCGGTAATCCCCGCAACCAGGGCTAGTACCGGGGTTATACAGCACAGAGAAGCCCCAACGGCTGTTAATACCCCTGCCAATGCCAAACGATTTGATTTTTGAGGGTTCATATCCGGGTTGCTTGTTCGGGTTTTTCAGTTGAAAGTACTGGTAGCAGATATCTTTCTACTGATAAAAAAAATGAGCAGGGGCAGGATGGTGAATTGCAAAACGGGAGATAATCCCACTTCTACCCAGGGGAGTAAAGGCATGGATTCGGCATACGTCCAACTGCTTCGCGCGGTATGCCGAATCTCTGCCAGAATAGCACCTGTGCCACCGGCAAGCATTAAAAGTAAAGCCCTGCCAAGGGTCATATGGTTTACCCAGTACGCATTTTTATAGAGCAGGCCAAATCCGAAGAGCAGCACGAATACCATGAACATATCCGCCACGGAGGCCAGGGCGCAAAAAGAAATATGACTCAAATCGTACTGATACCCTTTGTACAAAGGGCCCTGTGCCAGTTCCCAGATAAAGTTCAGGAGAAAGGCTGTGATGGCTACCGTTACCACAAAATATTTGAAGTGTTGCCTGTCTGCTACCCTTTTATGAAAATAGATATAAGATACAATTACCAGCGTTAATGCAATAGCCGGCACAATGAAAATACCATAACCCAGATTATCCATAAGTTTGTGGAGTTTATCGTAAATATGACTTTTGAAATTCTTATTCGGCTGCCCACAAGAACCCGCTGATGTGTAAAACTGGTCTACTCTTTATGTTCCAGCCTGTAGATGATTTTCTTCATCTGAGCGATTTCACGCTTCTGTGCTTCAATAATTTCCTCCGCAAGCTTTTTTGTTTCCGGATCTTGTAATGTGGC
>JBGTIS010000237.1:0-8062 GCA_041745535.1 Cyclobacteriaceae bacterium
TGCTGAATAATAACTTATTATGTAAAAAGCAGAAATTTAAATTTTTTAGATAATTTCCTTGAAATATTTTGTTTAATATATTTAGAAGAGATTTTTTAAAGAAAAAAAATGAGTTACACAAATACTTTAATTACGGTAGCCCCCGATTGCCCCGTTACCAGCAGTGAGATTCCTGTTTCGAAGCGGGATAACAAACCTGCGCATTTACTTCAATATGAATTGCTACAAGAAAGGCCATACCAATTGGGACATGAAGACTTGATTTTTGAGGTGTTTGTGCGGCAAAAAGAGATTCCCCTGGAAACTTTGGCAACCGATTCCGGAAAAATCAGAAAAGAATTGTTTTCCAAAGGACATCCCTGTATGAGAGCCTCGGCACTGACCAAACGGTACGGCTTTGGCGCCCATTATGACAAAAATGGAAAAATAGCCATTTATCCCATCGAGTCAGCTGCCTATCAATCGCTACTGGAAAATGATAACATAAAAAAAGTACCTGCTATGAAAAGTAAAAGGTAAAATTTACGCTATTCGCTGAAAACCAAAAAGTTTTCTATTCTTTTATAATTCTTTTGATTACAGGCCCATATCCTGTTTCCACTTGCAGCAAATAGCTACCGGTTGCCAAACCCGCCAGTGAAATAGCCTGATTTACTTTACTTCCCAACAATTGTATCTGGTACGACCTGACTACCCGGCCGCTCAGGTCAGTCAATGTTACAGTCGGTGTGGTATTGAATTTGGGTTCAAAGCTCATATTTATTTCAGCACTAGAAGGATTGGGATACAAGGAAAAAGATCGCTGCCAGAAAGGTTCATCCAAACCGGTAGTCTGGTCAATTTCTACAGTAACCAGATAATTTTGAAAACTTGCATCCTCGGCAACTACCGAATAAATTACCGGATCGGTAAAGTCATTAGGCGTTTGTCCATTTACCTGCTTTACATTATTTACCAGTACGGAGGCTAGGTCTGAGTGCGCAAAAGTTGCTACCAATGCGGTTACATCCGTTCCGGAAGGCACAGTTACTAAAACATTTTTATCAGTAATCGTACCCACAACAGGTGGGTCAAGCGCCAGGAAAGCGAACTGGGTAAGCTCTTTTGCATTACTAAGTGGATCTGCCACCGTCACCGTTATGGTATAATCCTGGGAAGAGCCATCTTCGGCAGTTACGGTATATACCACCGCATTCGTAAAATCGTTCATGGTGGTGCCGCTTTCCTGAGCAGCATTGCCAATGGCCACCGCTGATAAATCAGAGTGCGTAAAAGTAGCTACCAGCGCAGTTAGGTCAGTACCAGCCGGAACGGTAAGCGCAACCGCTAATCCGGTAATGGAGCCAATCACAGGGGGATCCAGTTGCTGGAAACTGTAGGTAAGTATATCTTTTTCGCTGCTTGGCGCCTGTCCGGACGTAACTGTTACGGTATAATTTTGGGTGGAACCATCTTCCGCTACCACAGTATATACAACAGGATTATTGAAATCATTAGTAGTAACGCCACTTTCCTGAACAGCATCAGCAATTTTTACGGTTGATAAAGCGGAATGTGTAAAAGTAGCTATCAAAGCAGTTACGTCTGTACCTTCAGGAACCGTTATTTCTACCTGTTGCCCCGTAATTACACCAACTGCCGGTACTTCCAGTAACTGAAAACTAAAAGAAAGTAATTGCTTTTCCGTACTCAAAGGTTTTTCAGGACGAACACCCTGGGTAAACCACACTCCTGCATGGGCATTAGAAACCAAAATAAGTCCATCACCTTCAGCGTTAATTTTATCCTCAGCCATATCGATGACTGCCACAACCGGATTCCCACTATTATCTTCGGCATCAAAAATAATTTTATCATCCAGCCGGGAATAACCCGGAAAGCCGATTCTCAAATTATTGAATACTACAGCAATATCATTTTGTTCAATATTATAGCCAATTACCTGGTATTCCTCATTATTAAAATCGGCATAGTCGAAGGCCACAATTTCAGGCGAATTTTTTGAAAAAGATGGGTTTCCAATACTTACATCTTCGGGCAAGCTATTGAAAAGCTTTCTTATTTCTCCTGAGGCGAAAGTATTCTGTTCATTCTCCCACACTTTTATAATGCCTACATCCCAGTATTCAATATCCAGAGAATTTTCTGAAGGAATTCTATTGAAGGCATCATAAAGCAGATATTCGCTGGAATAATCCCATTCAAACGCATCGCTATAAATTACATTTTTGTTGATAATGCCCTCAGAATAGGTAGGGTTATACAGCATAAACCTGGCTATTTCTTCTGTATTTAAATTAAATATATAAATAGAAGAATCTTCACTGATGGTAGTAGCAGCCAGTTTGTTGCCATCTCTGGAAATAGCTACGTTGGCCCAGATAGGATCTTCGCTTAATACAGTTTCCGTAGGCGTACCGGATAAGGAAACCCCGATTACCCTATTGTCCTCAGAAACGAAAATAGCGAATGAACCGTCATCAGTTACACTTGGCTTTCTTCTGGGCGTGGTATTGGTAAGTTTTTTTAAAAAAGCGCCATCAGTATTGTACAAATCCAATGAGCCGGTTTGGTCATTAATAGCCAGCACAAATTCATCCCCTTCCACGGCAGGTTCTTCCTGATCGGGTGGGGGCGGGTTACCATCAATAATTCCCACAGCGTCAAAAGCTGCTTTAGCTGCTGTTACCTCTACACCATCGGCGCCATGCAAATCTTCCGCTGCCTGAAGTACGGCTACCCGTAAATCGGAAAATTGAGAGGTAGAAGTCAGGTACAGTGATAAAGCTCGAAAATAAACCTGTTCCGCTTTTTCCAGGCCAACGCCATTGGCCGTAGCGAACCGGTAAAAGGCATGGTTTACAATTCCACTGTTGATGTGCACCCCCCCATTGTCTTGGTCGCCCAGATATTTTTCTGACAAATGACCAGGTTGGAAGCCCCGGTCGTTCAAACTGCTGCCACCATTGTGCGGATCGGACATATCGCGCATGGCACCTGATTGGAAAACCTCAGGTTTAACCACATCTTCTCCCAATTGCCAGTCATCAATTTCCCGCTCGATAAGCACACCGAAAATATCAGCAAAAGATTCGTTGATGGCCCCACTCTCATTTTTATATTCCAGATTGGCCGTATTTTCAATTACGCCGTGTGTCATTTCATGACCAGCCACATCCAGAGAAGCCGCCAGCGGATTAAAAGATACATTTCCGTTTCCATAAGCCATAAACTGACCATTCCAGAATGCATTATCCAGCCCTTTTCCGTCATCGTCGGCCACATTAATAATGGAAATAATACTGCCATTCTGCCCATTAATTGAATTTCTGTTAAAAACCTGGCGGTAATATTCATAGGCTATTCCAGCACTGGTGTGCGCGGAAACGGCTGTAGGATTGGTCCAGGTATTATCATCAGAAACATTATGAAAAGCCTCTATTTTGTTGCCAGAAGCATTGCGGGCATCCAGCGTAATAATAGCACCAACAGATTTTTCAGGAACATTGGATTGCGCGGCGTTAAACATAGGCCGGGAAGCATCGATCAGGAAAAATGTTCCATTGCTTTCGTAAGTATGAACCTGCTGCATTGTCCCTTTCAAATCAGGCGCATTTCCTATTTTAGGGCCATCGATGGCACAGGTATGGTTAAAATATTCCAGAATTTCTCCGGAATGCGCGTCCACATAATACTCCCACCGTTCCATAAAATTAGGGCGAATGGTAAGGTGCCAGGTAAGACGAGGCTGTTCTTTATTTTTTTCAGGATAATAAATAATTAATTCGGATTGGGGATTGTCGTTCTGAAGCAATGATTTTTCCGCCGCATTTAACTCTCGGTAGGTAGTAACAGTTTTTATATGTTGAAGGGCAGTATGGAAAGCCTGCCTGCCTGCAACAGAAGGTGTGGTATTGACAGAAACCGGAGTAACTTTATACTGCCCATTCAGCAAAGCAAGTTTATGTTGCCTGGTATGAAGCGTAATTTCTCCACCCATTACCTTAATGCCCTTATATTGTTGTCGCATCCTGATGTGCATTTCACCTTGCGCATCAGGAAAAGTTTCTCTGATGTGAAATTCTTCATCAGTATCCTGTATTTTTAAATTATTGGCAAATTGGTTCAAATAAGCAGTGCAGGCGGCTTTAATGTCTGTCCGCGTTTGCGCATTTGAATTAATTAGAATGTCAGAAGCAGCTTTAATAAAAACAGACTGATTGGTTTTGGTGTGCTTATCAGTTACATCAGATTTGCGTAACGGACCCTGAGTTTGATAAAAAGGGTTGATTTTACCTATAATACGGGCACTATTTGGTTTGCCGCCATCAATTAGTATGGGTGTAAAACTTGGCGTTACCCGCACATTAGGATCTCTTCTTTTGCTGAAAAACGGGTCTGAAGGTTGTTGGGCGATGGTAAATTGAGAACTTACCAATATTGTCGCGACGAGTACAAGTTTCCTCATATGCTTTATCTGTTAGGGTGCGCTTTTAGGAATTATATTTTGTAATTTCTGATAGAAAGTCATTACACTATCGGGAACGGTATGCTGGGTATCGCCCCAGGTAATTCGGGTTTTTTTACCGGCATTTTTTTGTTCAATAAAATAATATAGATTTCCCGGATGATTAAAATATGGTTGTTGACTGGCTAATTTTTCATATTCCTGAAATAAATCTTTTGTAACTTTTCTTTTCACATCAGAGAGGGCAATGGTATCACCTGCCAGACTATTCATTTTGAAGAGTTGTCCGTTTTCAATCAGAATATAAGAAGTTGTGGAACCGGAAAATCCGCCACCCGAGCCAAAAATAAGTTGAGGGCCTTTATATGTTTGCAGGTCAAGCTGCCCTGATCGACAGCCCAATTGTAATAAAGTGCACAATAAAGCAATTCCGAATACAAAATATTGGGAGAAGTTATTGCAAATACCTATGGATAGTAATGCGCTCTCAGAACGGTTAGTTTCCATCTGATATTTAAAGTGTGGTGGTTGATGCCAGAATTTTTCTTAAAATACTAATTAATTTCCTTTATATTCATTCAGTTGGAGAATAAACTTACAACCTTTTCCCAGTTCACTTTCAATTTCCAGTTTACCCCCATTTTTAGATACCAGGTGTGAAATAATACTCAGACCAACGCCTTTGCCTTCTCCTTTATCGATAAACCGGTTAAAAGGTTTGAAAAGATTCTTTTTATGTTTCTTCAGGTTGATGCCTATTCCATTATCAATAAATTCCATTTGAACGTAGGTATCTTTTTTTTCGGTTTTAATGTTTATAGAAAGTGGTTGTTTAGAACTGTATTTAATAGAATTAGTAATAAGATTGGTGAAGATGCTATATAAATATACTTCAGGATAATAGAACTCTGTTACCTGTAACGAAGTAGTAATAGAGCCATCTACTTTGTCCAGATAAGCAGAAAACTGCTTCTCCAGATTTTTAATTATATCCTTAATATTAGCTTTGGAAGTATTGATGGCCATTTCCATATCCTGATCCATATTACTACGAAGTTCCTCAGTAATATTAAGAATACGGTCGGCGTTTCGGTTAATCATATTGATAAATTCAGTTTTTTCCTCACCGGAACCTGAATTATCGTACATTTCGCAGCACAACCGGATAATACTGAGTGGATTTCTAATATCATGAACAATCAGGTACGTAAGTTGCCTTAAGTTCTCATTTTTTTGCTCCAGCAGATTTGTCAAACGTTTGTTTTCTTCCAACTGAAACTCTGTTTCCATTTTTTTTAGCTTTAATTCATTGGACAGTTCCAGGAGCCGCGCATTCCTTTTTTTAATTTCTTCATAAGGTGAAACCGGAACCTCATTTTTAAAATAGTCGGCCCAGTTATTTACCATAAGCTTGGTAATGGGCGGATGTTTGTCAGGTATGTGTATTCCTAAAATAACAATAGCATCCTTTTCTGAGCTAGCAATTTCAAAGAAATCAACTAGCTTTTTATTATCATTGTTATCAGCAGTTGCTTCGGCGTTATCAGTATGCAAAGCACTTAACATATTTTTCAAACCAGCTATTTCAGGACCTTTGTGTGAGATTTTTACCACAATCCTATATTTTTTTTCTTTCTTTTCAATAAAGAAAGAGATATTTCCTTTTATGGAGAATTCAAGGCAATTTCTCGATACTTCTGAAATGGTGGTGGCAAAATGAGTTTGATCAGAAGCATTTAGGCCAGTAAATTCAGCGATTTGAATAGCTGTTTTATGGGCCATTACAATATCCAATTCATTCTCAATATCAAACTTTACTATTACTTCATTCATAGAGGTGATCAGCTTGGGTTAAACTTCGGATTTTTCTTCCATTTTTCAAACTCAAATTTTTTATATCCGGTACTTTATACGGTTTGAAGTATTATGAACAAGCAGGATAAGGAACAGCGAAAACATATGTTTTCGCTGTTGTTGTAGATTGAATTTTTTATTAAAATTTTGAAAGACAAAGACTACAGATTCAATAATTTAAAAAGGTATGTTTGGGTGAAAATTCATTAAACTCTTTTTTACATTTGCTAATGATGGACAAAATGATATATCTAGATCACAATGCGACAACTCCTCTTGACTTAAGGGTATTGGAAGCCATGATGCCCTATCTGACAAATATGTATGCCAATGCCTCCTGCAACCACAAATTCGGACATGAAGTAAGTGAGGCTATTAAGAAAGCTAATCAACAAATAGCCGAACTGATCCGGTGCCAGGCAAATGAGATAGTATATACTTCTGGCGCGACAGAATCTATTAATTTAGCCATTAAAGGAGTAGCAGAACAGTATCAGGATCAAGGCAAACATATCATTACGGTACAGACTGAGCACAAGCCGTGCTGGACGTGTGCCAGTACCTGGAAACAAAAGGCTTTGGCGTAACCTACTTACCTGTTCAGCCTGATGGGTTAATCCGCTTGGAGGAACTGGAGCGGGCTTTAAAACCGGAAACAATCTTGGTAGCCGTGATGACTGCCAATAATGAAACCGGTGTGATCCAGCCTATCCGGGAAATTGCCGAAATGGCTCACCAAAACGGTGCCCTTTTCTTTACAGATGCTACCCAGGCATTTGGTAAAATTCCTTTGGATGTGGATGCAATGGGCATTGACCTGATGGCTTTTTCCGGCCATAAGATTTATGGGCCTAAAGGGGTAGGCGGATTATTTGTCAGAAGCCGCTGGCCCAACCGGGTAAAGCTCGTAAGCCAGATTCATGGAGGAGGTCACCAGAAAGGCAAACGCAGTGGCACGCTGAATGTACCGGGCATTGTAGGCTTTGGGGTCGCTGCCGAACTGGCGCAGGAAGAAATGAAAAAAGATGCCCAGCATACGGCTACGCTGCGTGATACTTTGGAAAAAGCTTTACTGGAAATTCCAGGCACTAAAGTAAATGGTAACCAGGAACATCGCTTGCCCAACACCACCAATATTTACATTGAAGGTATTGACTCTGATGCGCTGATGATGGGTATGGAAAATATCATGGTTTCCAATGGCTCCGCCTGTACTTCTGCCTCTATTGAACCTTCTCATGTGTTGCAGGCGATGGGCTTGAATGAACAGGAAGCTTTTTGTTGTTTGAGGTTTGGGATAGGTAGAAACAATAATATAGGCCACGTTGAGCAATGTGTGGAAAAACTAACGAAAACGACGCGGCATCTACGGGTACTATCCTGAGTTTATGAAATGCTTACCACGGGTAAAATCTCTTCCTTCGCTACCTCACTGTTAAGCGCCTGTGCCAAAGCATATTCTTCCTGCATGCCCAGCCAGTACATGGGAGTGGTTTGAAAAGCTTTAGACAGGCGAATGGACATACCCGGACTGATACCCGTTTTTTCGTTGATAATTTGTGACAAACTCTTCCGGGACACATGTAATACTTTTGCCAGATTGGTTACAGTCAGGCTGAGGGGTTCCATGTAGTCATATTTTAATATTTCACCCGGATGCGGTGGGTTTTTCATAATCATCTTTTCCATCATTATTCTATTTAGTGATAATCCAAATAATCAACTTCTGATACTTTTCCT
>JBGTIS010000238.1:0-3490 GCA_041745535.1 Cyclobacteriaceae bacterium
TTTCCTGAAAAAGAATTTACTTTTGGTAAAGCTTATTCAGTTTGCCTCTATAACAATGCTTCATAAGCATTATATTAATTATTGAACATAAAAAAATAGATTATGAAACCACAAGCTAACACTTTTGTAGTACTGCTGGCCGGGTTGTGTATCCTGTTTATGGTGGCGTGGATGCCCCTGCCCAGGCATGCCTTAGATTCTGCTTCATCAGTTAACGCACCCGCAGCAGGGCAATATCTGTATGTGGCCGTGCCCGGAATTCGGGATTACCTCGGCTACGGCGGCCATGGCATTCTGGTGTTTGATATGGACAACAATCACCAATTTGTCAAACGCATTAAAACACAGGGATTTCATTCAGATCAAACGCCCTCCAATGTAAAAGGAGTTGCCGTGAGTGTACCGCTGAACAGTATTTATATCAGTACCCTGGAATCGCTGCAGCGCATCGATCTGACTACGGAAAAAGTATTGTGGGAGATTCCCTTTGAAGGCGGCTGCGACCGGATGTCGATTTCGCCCGATGGCAAAACCATGTACCTGCCTTCATTGGAAAAAACCTTCTGGAATGTGGTGAATTGCGAAACAGGAGATATTATTAAAAAAATAGAAGTGGTTAAAAGAGCACATAATACCATCTATGGACCATCCGGAGATTTTGTGTATATGGCCGACATCGCATCACCGCTGTTGCATGTAGCCAGCACAAAAAATCATACGATTGTTAAAAAAGTAGGCCCTTTTGGTAATGGTATCCGTCCTTTTACCATCAACAGTGCGGAAACACTTACTTATGTGAATGTGGACGACTTGCTGGGCTTTGAAGTGGGCGACCTGAAGACCGGCGAAAAGATCGCCCGGATTACGGTGGAAGGTTGGGATATGGGTCCGGTAAGGCGTCATGGCAATCCCAGTCATGGCATTGGCCTCACACCTGACGAAAAGGAAGTATGGGTAAGTGACGGACACAACATGCGCATGCATATTTTTAGTGCCGTTGAACCCTTCCAGCAACTCACCACCATTCCCTTACAGGATATGCCCGGATGGGTTACTTTCAGTATGGATGGAAAATATGCATACCCATCCAGTGGAGAAGTAATTGATGTGAAAACACGCAAAGTTCTTTTCACCCTTCAGGATGAGTTTTATAACAACGTGTCCAGCGAGAAAATGGTGGAAATCCATATTGCTGATAATAAGGCTGTAAAGGCTGGCGATCAGTTTGGCATAGGACGCTTTAACAGCGACGATGCCTCTGAATTTCCTAATGAATAAATTATCTGAAATCAGGTATTTACCCTGTTATTAATTATCAAAAAACATGATACTGATATGAAAATAAAAGCCGCGGTTTTGTATGAAATGGGCAAAGCACGTCCTTATCATGAAAGTAACCCGCTGGTAATTGAAGAAGTAGAACTAAATAAGCCACAGGAAGGTGAAATACTGGTCAAAATACATGCTGCAGGGCTTTGCCATTCTGATTTGTCGGTAATAGATGGAAACAGGCCCCGCCAAACCCCAATGGTATTAGGCCATGAAGCTGCCGGTGAAGTGGTCGAGCTTGGCCCGGGGGTAAAAGATATTTCCGTGGGCGACCATGTGGTTTTTTCATTTGTACCGATCTGTGGCCACTGCATGCCTTGTATGACGGCCCGTCCGGCGCTTTGTGAAAATGGCGTCACCGCTAATAACCAGGGCGTATTAATGGGGGGTGGCATCAGGTTGCACAATCAGCACCAGCATCCTGTTCATCACCACATGGGGGTTTCCGGATTTGCCGAGTATACCGTAGCTTCCCGGCAATCGGTGGTGAAAATAGACAAAAAACTACCCTTTGATATTGCCGCCTTATTTGGCTGTGCCGTGATGACGGGCGTGGGTGCTGTGATTAATACGGCTAAGGTGTCGCTGGGCCAAACCGTGCTGATCACTGGCATGGGCGGAGTAGGATTCGCTGCCTTGCTAGGGGCGCTGGCCGCAGGAGCCAGCAAAATAATTGTCGCAGACGTAAACCCGGAAAAGCTGGAGAAGGCCCTGGAACTTGGGGCGCATGCCGCCGTGAATTCCGCTCAGGCTCATGCCGTAGAACAGGTAAAAGACCTCACCCAAGGTGGCGTGGATGTAGGATTAGAGTTCGCAGGAGTAATTCCCGCCCTGGAATTTACCTATAATGCCACTGCCAGAGGAGGTAAAACGGTTACTTCCGGTTTGCCACATCCCAGTAAAATGATGCGATTCGCTCCGGTAAAGTTGGTGGCAGAAGAAAGAACATTACAAGGGTCGTATCTGGGTAGCTGTGTACCTGCCCGCGACATTCCGGCTTATATAGCGCTGTACCAGTCAGGGCGCCTGCCGGTAGACAAACTCATGACCCACCAGTTAAAGTTAAGCCAGGTAAACGAAGGATTCGAAAGATTGGCAAAAGGAGAAGCAATCCGCCAGATAATAACCTTTAATGGAGCAGCGATGTAGCCTGTTTCTAACTGTATTTACAGCTAAAAATAAATGTCAGTTAAAATTGCACAGGTAGCAATTGTACAGCATAATTTGAAACTATACCTTAAACAAACCCAAAGTGGATAAGCACAATCTTATTCGGACACAAGCCTATGTAAATGGGCAGTGGGTGCATGCCAACAGCAGAAAAACTTTTGATGTCACCAATCCCGCTAATGGTGAATTGATTGCTTCCGTTACCGGCATGGATAGAAACGACGTGCGCAAAGCCATTGATGCGGCAAACAGCGCCTGGCCTGCTTATCGGGATCTTACCGCCGGAGAGCGGGCTGCTTTATTGAAAAAATGGCATACCCTGATTCTGGAGCATAAAGAAGCATTGGCCAGGCTTATGACCATGGAATGCGGTAAAGTATTACAGGAAAGTCTGGGAGAAGTGGCGTACGTGTTAGCGCCTTTCGGAGGAATAAAAGAATCCGGAACAGGCCGTGAAGGATCAAAATACGGCATGGACTATTTTATGGAAATAAAGTATTTGTGCTTTGGTGGTATTTCATAAAATTACATCGGTAATGGGTCAGGGAAATAATAAGAAAAAAATAATAGCGTATTCAGTTTCCTTTTTGGTGATCGTTGCCGGTCTCACTTATTTTTTAATTATCAGAAGTAACCATGCAAAGGGTTTTGAAAACACCTACCCTACCGACGATCAAGCAGTGGCCCGGGGAAAAGTACTGTTCAATCAATATTGCGCTTCCTGCCATGGCATTCAGGATGATGGTATCGGGCCCCGACTGGGGGGCATTACCACCCTGCTTTCGCGAACAGCACTGACCGCGTTTATCACCAATCCGGAGCAAATAATTGCCTCGAAAGAACAGCGAGCCACCCGGCAGTATGCCCAGTATAAAATGCTGATGCCTTCTTTTGGATTTTTAGCACAATCACAGATTACAGAAATTTTAGCTTATGTCGACCAGCAGACCAAGCAGTTTCATATTGAACCCCTACCAGTAAATGAAAGTAT
>JBGTIS010000239.1:0-4246 GCA_041745535.1 Cyclobacteriaceae bacterium
AATACAATGTGCACATGATCTCCGCAGATATTATAAGCCATCACATTAAGCTGGTCTTTCTCTACAATGCCAGCGATGGTATCCGTAATCAGTTGTTCGTGTTTCAACTCCAGCCATACAGATTCTCCTTTTTTTACCTTATGGTCAATCATCCGCTGAGAGGTACGGGAGTTATGAGTAGCCCAGGTGATATGGTAGGCATTCTTTTCTTTGGAAATGAATATTTCAGGAAATTCTTCCTGCCAGTTGAATGCCTTATCACCCGCTACTTCCGGATCATCAATCAGGGAGTTACCACATTTAATATTTTTATTTAAAGAGGTTAATTTTCTTCCTTTCTGAGCGGTACGCAACCATAAAGAAAGTCTGGCTATTTCAACACTTTCCTCATTAATATCTACACCAAAAAGGTTCTTTTCCAGAATATGATCGCTCACGTCCTGAAACACAATACTGGCCCCAAAAAGCTGTGCGTTTAGTTCATCAATAAAGGCATGTTCAGCCATCAGAAATTCCAATGCCTGATTAAGAAACGCGCCACTACCGCAAGCCGGGTCACAAATGGTAATGTTGAGGAGCCACGCACGGTATGCTTTAAGCTGATCGTCCAGCTTTTTAATAGTTTGTTTCTGCCGGTTTCGCCTTCCTCTCGCGTATTCCTCATCAATAATCTCTAACGCTGCTTTTTTCTCCTTGCAAAGCCTTCCAACCGTATTGTCTACAATATATTTGGTAATGTACTTAGGGGTATAATAAACGCCATCTTTTTTTCGCTTGGTTTTGCTTTTATCCACCGTTTGCCCCGATAGCTCAGCGGTAATATTTTCTATTTCATTCAGGCTGTTTTCAAAAATATGACCCAGAATATTTACATCTACTTCACTTTGAAAGTCATAACTGGTAAGCTTCGTTACGTGCCGATGTAGCACATCATCATCAATTACAATGCTATCCAAAATTTCATCCGGTAAGAACAAACCGCCATTATAGGCGAATATCTCATATTTTTTACCTTGCCAACCTGTATTCAAATAACCAAAATATTTTTTAAACCGGTCATACAGTGGCCTGTATTCGTCCAGTTCCCGAAGTTTGTCCCATTGCCTAACAATTTCACTAATTGCGTTTGGGGGAAGCAGATCTTTATCTTCAGCAAAAAAAATGAAAAGAAAGCGATCAAGTAGTTTCTGTGTTTTTTTGAATAGCAGCAGCCGATCCGTATCGGTTCTCTTCTTAATCATATTCTCCCACAAGTCCGACCTGAAAGTAGAATAATCTTTATAAAGCTGTTTGGTAATTTTTTCTTCTACCACCAAACTATCTTCCTTTACTTTCAAAGGAATACCTTTCAGTAAGCTATCAGCACTTAAGCAAAGCCAGAGCAATTGAAAATCATCTTCAGAAAGGGAAAAAAGATTAAATTCAATATGCTCTACCGCATTGTGAATGAAAAAACGAAGCTTCTCAAAGTTTGAGGTAATAACATAAATACAGTTCCTCTGGTTGTTCTTGTAATTGAAAGCCTGTGCGTTGATCTTATCTAAGTCTTTGGTATCAGTACCTTTAAGCTCAATTACTGCCAAAGCACTGCCATTTTGTAAAATCGCGCCATCGGCTTTTTTGGCTCCTTTCTCGTTCTTTAGTTCAGTAGTTAAATTGTAGTTCGGGTTAGGATTAAGCGTATAGCCCAATATTTTCACAAATAGCTCCCTTAAAAAGCCTTCCTGAAATTGCTCTTCTTTGGCATTTC
This sequence comes from Cyclobacteriaceae bacterium, assembly GCA_041745535.1. GTDB lineage: Bacteria > Bacteroidota > Bacteroidia > Cytophagales > Cyclobacteriaceae > JBGTIS01. Next base: position 1,751 of record JBGTIS010000239.1, read on the forward strand.
GAATATTCTCTTGTATCTCGGTGCTATAAAAATAATCAACATATCTTTCAAAAGCAGCTTGTATTGTTTCCTTATCCTGTGCTTTGATATACTTATTAAGTACTGAATTCTGAAAAAAAGACATACTAAAATTTAAATCTGATGATGAGGCGCTTACCCGGAAAATAAACCTTCTTCTCTTTCCTTGAATTCGCCCTTTATTTTACCCATAAATTTTGCGAAAATTAGGCAAATAAACCTAGTAAATAAACCAAAGTAAATCAAAATTCTTCCTTCTCTAATCTTTTCTACCAGGTGGGTAGGTGGTGCACAGGGTAATTTCATACTCTTTCAACCCTAATTCTAAGAAAAGTACAATTTTATTAACATATAGCAACCTATGAGCTACATCTGGAGCTAGAAAAACGGTAAAACTTAGGAAAACGCAAAAACTACTTTATAGCGAGCAATAGCAAAGTAAACGCCATTCCTCAGGCACCTCATTGCGGGCGATAGCGAAGCAAACTCAATTTCCCAGGCACGTCATTGCGAAGGCGATAGCCTGATGCAATCTCAGGCATAGGTGCACCCATGTTCGAGATTGCAGTGCCTTCGGCTCGCGATTACGTGCGTATGGGCTTTCATTCCGCCTATTGAAAATTCATCTGATAAATTTCAGAAGGAAAATCTGAAGAAGCCGTTCAGTTTTTTTAGATTTACACCTTTCATACGTAACCCATTACCATGCAACTGATCGACGGAAAACAAATTGCCCTGGAAATCCGAACTGAACTGGCTGAGAAAGTAGCTGCCCTGAAAGATAAAGGAGGTAAAATACCACACCTCGCCATTATGCTGATTGGCAACGACCCGGCCAGCGAAATTTATGTGCGCAACAAAATAAAAGCCTGTGAAGCAGCTGGTTTTGGCGCCACGCTTATCCAGTACGATGCCGATGTGTCGGAACAGGAAGTGCTGGCTAAAATTGCTTCGGTTAACCAGCATGCGGATATCGATGGGCTGATTGTACAATCTCCTTTCCCCGATCATATTTCATCGGAAAAGGTAACTTTTGCCATCGATCCTAAAAAAGATGTGGATGGTTTCCACCCTGTAAATATTGGCCGCATGGCAAAGGGGTTACCGGCTTATGTAGCCGCCACGCCGTTTGGTATTGTACAACTCATCAAACGCTATGAAATTGAAACTTCCGGCAAGCACTGCGTCATCATAGGCCGCAGCGACATTGTGGGCACGCCCATGAACCTGCTGATGAGCCGGAAAGCCTATCCGGGCAATTGTACCGTAACCATGTGCCACAGTCGAACAAAAGACCTGCCCTCATTTACCCGGCAGGCCGATATCCTGATTGCCGCCCTGGGCAAACCCGAACTGGTTACCGGCGATATGGTAAAGGAAGGCGTGGTGGTAATTGATGTAGGCACCTCACGGGTAGCCGATCCGAGCAAAAAATCCGGTTATGCCCTGAAAGGTGATGTGAAGTTTGATGAGGTAGCCAAAAAAGCCAGCTTCATTACGCCCGTACCTGGCGGCGTAGGCCCCATGACCATCGCCTCGCTGATGTACAACACGTATCTGGCTTCCCAGAAAGAGGTTTATTCCTGACAGGCAGTACTACCCTTTACGCCAGGTTTTAATTTCGGTAAGCAACAGCATTTTGGAAACCATATGTGTCATTGGCTGCATGCGTAGTTTGATGGAAGCAGCTTTAAGAAACTTTAATGATAAGCATGTAACCCTATTCAAATCTGCCTGTAATTTCCTGTGCCGTTTTGGTTGTGGCAATATCTGAAAACTCCACGCTCAATTCATCTTCTCCGTCCCGCACCGTTCTGATCAGATTTTTACCATCAGTCCAGGTTGCCATTTTCAGAATTACCAGATCAGTTTCCTCGTGTGGCAGACCGAATTGGTTGGTTAAAAACTCAGCCATGTCATTCGCCAGTTTCCGCATGTCGGATGCGTAGCGGAAGCTCCAGGTAACTTTATACAATTTGTCCTGATAGAAAAAGAGGTTCATCCGTCCTGCCGCATATTCATTCAGCACATTCAGAGATTTTCCGTTATACATTCCCTCTTTCAGTCCATGCGCTAACTTTTGTTGTATTATTTTCTTCAAACCAGGGTTTCTGTCATAAAAGGGTTCATCGCCGGTTAGGAGGTACAATTCCGATTGGTATTTTTGTATGTCATCGCCCATCTGAATGGTATTTAACGCATCTATATCCTTTGCCAACAGGATGGGTACCATCATTATGAACATGTAAAATAATTTCATACAATCAGGATTATAACTGATAAATGCCGCTCTGCAAGTATCAAAGAACGGCATTTATCTTCATAACCTGTAACACAAATTATTATTTCGCGATTATCGGCGCAGGAATAATTTACGGGTAGATAAGGCATTACCCCGCACCAACCGGCAAAGGTAAAGCCCGTCGTCGGGCAATCCTTCGCTGCTCAGGTCAAACGACAAGGTTTCAAGAGCCTCCG